>NZ_QPEL01000027.1:0-83553 GCF_008368965.1 Bacillus sp. AY2-1
GGCCAAAAAAAGATGCTTTCCTATTTTTTAGGAAAACATTTATGTTTTTGATCGGTAAATTAAATTGTTACTTATGAACCTATAAACCGCATGAAATCAACGTTTGTTTCGTTAAATTTAGGTTATCACAATTCAAATATACACGTCAAATAGTGATTTTTATTTAAAAAAATAATAAAACAAGCAATGAAAGGGTGATGAAAGTATGATTTCAAATGAAGACAAAAAACAAACAGCTTATGAAATGTATAAAAGCGGAAAATACTCATTTAAAGAAATCGCAGCAGAATTAGAAGTCAAAGAGAGTACGCTAAACAATTGGCGTTACCGTTACAAGTGGGTAGAACTATCGGCAAATGTAGATCGTCAAAAGCTTTATGATTTACTGATGTCTAAATTGAAAGATAAAGGTCTAGAAAACGAAATGCAATTCGTAGACATGGTGAATACGTACATGAAATTTTTCGATATCAAAAACAAATTGATTGAAGATATTGAAGAGCGCGGCGTATCTGTAATGGGTGTAACGGGATCAGTCAAAAAGAATGATTCTATTTCAGAATTAACAAAAGTTATCACGTCTATGTCAAGGTTGTTGGAGTTTTTAGGTATCGACATTGAAGAAGCTGAAGACGATGAAGAACTTTATATATAAATAATATAACAGGAGGTCATGAAAACATGGCACATTTAGAAAAAAGTTTAAAATTGAAAGAATTATTGTATCAACGAATCAAAACAGAAGAAAGGAGCCTTCCGGTCCTGGAAAAGCTAAAATTAGCAGAAGAGTGTCAAAGAAACGTTACCTCACGCGATGAATATGACCATATTACAAAGATCTCTGAAGAACTAAAAAAAGAGTATGCAGCCGAGAGGAAATTCGGTTACAAGCCAACAGTTATTTTTGGTGAAGAAGACAAAGCCCAGGCGGCGAAAGTGATTAAGAAAGATATCAAAGAAATGGACAAACGGTATATCGAGTTACGCAAACGAAAAGATGACTTAGAAACGTCTATTGCTGATGAAGTTGCCGCTATTAATGTAGAACTAAATGAAATGCATGAAGCTCACAGAAAGTTAATGCATTGTAACGAGACTTACGGAGGATATTACTGTGAACTATATGAAATGGTTACATCTACGAAATCGGAGGTATTACGATAATGATTACAATATATGAAAAAATTCTATCGGCACGAGAAAGAAAACATGCTTATCATACTTATGATATTGAACTAATGCCGCTAACAGATGCAGGGAAAGTATTATTCGGTCGTATGGACTTATTAAAGGGAGAAATGGACGGACAAGTTAAAAACTGGTTAAAGAATGCTTTATCACGTAACAAAAGCAACTTTAAACCTAATGATAAATATATTTTTTACTATGATGATCCGAAAGAATCAGAAGATCAGCGAGTAAATGAAGTGTTACGCTATGTAGAAAACAAGATTTATAGAAAATGGGAAACAAGTACAAAATGGGGTAATTTAAAAACGCCGGTACTTGGAGTCGACTATTCAGTGAAGATTGGAAAGAGAGTTGACGTGATCGACGCGCCGCAAAAGTCAGGTTCGAGACAAAAACCGTTAAAAAATCCAGCGATTGATGTAGAAGGAAAAGAAGTAACCGATACATTAGTTACTGAAGGTTAACGCTTGAAAAAAATCAGATGGATTGGAAATTGAAGTTATGAAGGAAATGTATACGAATGTTAATGAAGTAGGATTGAAATTATACAACCTTCTCGACGGGAAGCTAATCTATTCAGAGGTAGAACCAACTGTGTATCGTTTGGAGATTTAACATGTAAGCCGGCTTTTTTATAAGATAAAAAATACACTCACTTTTCAGCGTGAGTGTATTTTAATATTTATTTACTTTCACATTAGATTATGCTTTTTTTATTTCTTTAAAATAATTAATTTGATCAAGAATTTTTTGTTTTTCTTTTTCTCTACAATAAATTGTCTCCTTAATATTATCAATGTTAGATTCTAACTTAATCAATAAGTTATCTTTGAATTTATATATATATTCAGCTTCAGTATGATCTTCTAAAAAACAAAAAACGTGAGCCTCAAGTATTCCATGAACTTTCTCGAAATTAATTTTTGTATAGTTATCTAATGCTAAATTAGATACTAATAGTTCAGGTGTCAGCTTAGGAGAATATGTCTCCTCATATAACTTTTCAACAATTTTTATCATTTTTTCATTTCTCCTTAAAATGATGTTTTAATGTTTGAACAACATATTCAGAGTAAGTATCGACTTGTTTAATTGCACGTTCGTAATCATCAAGTTCCCATTCATTACGACTTTTTCTATTAAAATTCCTTAAGGACGTATTAAGATACTTTCCTAAGGTAGCTCCATTATTATCTTTATTATCATAAGGCTTTTGATTAGGATTAGCAATAAATTCATGGCGTAATTCTGTAATTTCAGTCCCAGTTAAATCAAGTTCGAAATATGTAATAATATCAGGTACAAGTTCTTCTCTAATTTTTGAATCAAGCATGGATCGGAGGTTCTTTTGATATAAGTCTGGTCTTAGTAATCGTTCAGTTTTTGCATTATCTTCAACATTCATCTGTCTACTTAAATTAATTGCTAATTCTTCATTGATTCCGAATTCGTTCATTAATTTTTGTATTCGTTCTTGTTCTTCCTTTAATTTCGTCTCTCTTAGTTCTAACAGATCAGTATTCATAAAAGCATCCGCATCGGTTAAGTACTCATTTGATTCTTCGGTATTACCAAAATCTAAATCTTCAAGTGGGGTGGTTGGTTTCAAAGCTTTTTCTTTTCTAGCAAATTTTTTTATTTCTTTGATAACATCACTTTTACGTATCTCATTTTTGTAGTTATCCCACAATGCATCTAAATTTAATTCTTGATGATGTACAACTTGGGCAATATTATCTTCCTCGTTAATATTATATCCATCACTTATTGAAATTGTTCTTAAAACTCTTCCGATAAATTGCTGATAAGGTAGATCAGATTTAAAAGGTCTAAAAATAGCAGCAATAGATAAAAATTTATGGTCATATCCCTCACCTAATAATGCTACGTTTACGACTACATCTACATCATGTCTTTCAATTTTATCAAATTCTTCATTTAATGAACTCTTGTCCATTTTACTGTGAACAATCGCTACTCTCATACTTCTTTTTTCATAAATATCTTTTAACTGTAATGCGTGTTCAATACTACATGCAACAGCAACGATTTTATGAGGATTATTATTGGTTTTCTCTTTTTTCTGTTTTAGCATTTCAATTGATCTATCAACAACACTGATATTACTTTTTGGCGATAAAGCGACACTCCGTGTAATCCAGTCATCTTTTTTAATTTTTAAGATTTCTTCTAAGGAATAAAATTCATCATCTTTTTTATCCAAAGTAAAATACATTTTTTCTGGAACGTATTTAAATCTCTCAAGAGATTTTACATATCCATTTGCCATAGCCTGTCCGAGGTTATATCTATATATTTCTTTTCCTTCAATTTGTACACCATCACTCCTAAATGGAGTACCAGTAACCTTCAATACTTTAGCATCTGAAAAATATTCTATAGCTTTTTTCCAGGTATGTGCTTCTGAATGGTGGGCTTCATCAATTATTATGAAATCGAAGAATGTAGAATCAACTTTATTTAATAAAGAACTTTCTAGTCTTTCCTGTAACTTATGGACGTTTAAAATAACTATATCTGCACTCTCTAAAATACCATTGCTTATCTCTTTGGAATATTCTATTACGGTTGGAAGCTGAGGTTTCCCAGTAAAAACTTTGGTTGATAACCAAAAATTCTTTGGATACATTGGATCTAATGAACCTAAAACAGTATCTTTCACAATTGTCTGAGGTGTAATTATTAATACCCTTTTTTTAGCTATTCCATATGGGGCAATTGCCATTAAGCCTGTTTTTCCTGTACCTGTTGGTAATACTACTAAGGACATTCTGTCATTTTCTTGGTTAGAGTAATGTTGTAATAAACTTTCATAGGCAAAAACTTGAGGATCTCTTAGATTTACATTACTTCTAATATGTGGATTTGCAAGTGAAAAATGATTCATAGGTAATTTTCCTTTCCTAGTTAAGACACTATAACTCTATTAGTTTTTTAATTAGTTGCATGGTGTAATATGTATTTATTTCCATCATACCATATTCTATATTTTAAAATAACAGTAGAATACTAGATTCACTTAAATGAAAAATGCATCATACTAGAAAAGGATATATTTGTGTAATAATCTTATAAAGTTATTCAATGTTAAAAGAGTAATTCCTTTATTTCGGAAGCCCCCCTATCAAAAGTTAAAATTTCCTCTCTGGGGAGGATAGGTAGCGTAGGGGGCATCTCTATCGTTAGACAACATTTTCAAAAAATAAAAGTGGGTGTGAAATGTCTACGAAATTCTATAAATTATTACATAATAAAAGCCACAACTCATATGAGTGTGACTTAAATGTTTTTATTCAACCTCAGCCTCGAAGTGTAAAGTAATTAAAACTCAAATGAAACCATAAGATACCTAGCAGGATTTATTTTCCTAGATTTGAAATTGTTATATCAATTTTGTTTCTTTTTGCAGTGTTTAAAGCGTTGCTTAGTAAATCTAAAAAAGTTGTACCTGTTGGAGTAGCATGGTAATTGGCTAAACTAGTTATTTTATTAGGGATTTTATTTCCCCAAGGTGGCTGTTTTTCCATGTGCTCAATATCCCAAATGACTTCTGCAGGAGGTAATTCACTTAAAATTTTTCTTATCTCTTCTACATTTTGAAGTGCTTCTTCTGTGTCCTCCCAACGTAACTTGTCGAAATATAAATTCTTCATTAATAGTGGGTACTTAGTGCCCCAACCTTCAGACTCTGTATGATATGACATGGTTGAAAAAAAGCTATGTAAAAAATCAGGGTGTCCTGTTTCATAGAAAAATATATCTACTTTAAATCCTACTGCCATTAATATCAATCCTCTCGCTTAAATATTACCTCGGGTGTTTCTTTAGACTTTTCTCTTATTTTTCTTACGATATCAAATAAAGCCTCTTCAGGAACAGTTTGTCCTCGTATATCAATGATGACAGTTTGCTTTGTACCTATAGGTAAATTATCAACCCTATCATTAACTTGTTTAACAATAACTCTAACTAGATTACTTCTTTTTGATGAAGTAGACAAGTCATAATTTTTCACTTCCAAGCTGTGACCCTTTGTGTAAAAATCAGGTCTTGTACTACCTTTTGTAACTTTTGAAACTTCTTCTCTATCTTTAAAAGCAACTTGGTCGTCATAATTAGGATACTCCTTACCTACGTCAAGTTCTGATTGTCTCCAAGATGGTCTAGCAAACATAAGATAACCGCTTAAATAATTAACCCAATTTCCTGATGGTGGAAGTGTGCTTACTATTGCTTCACCAGTGAGACCAACACCTGCAAAAGCAGGTTGTAAACGTGGTGGAAAAGCTTCAGTTACTTTGTACATGTTTGCTCCTCTAGCAAGTTTAGAAGCCTTATCAAGACCTTTCCCACCAAGTAACCCTAGACCGACTGATGTTACCAAATAAGAACCCCAGCGGAATCCACTTTCGACATCGCCATACCAAACGTCATTCATAAAAGAATCTGAGAAAGCGTTCCACATAGCAGGAAGAGTCTCATCATAATTGACAACAGCATCCCACATGTCTGACCATGTTTCACCGTCACCTAACGCTTTAAATCCATCCCAAGCATCTCCAACACCTTTTCCTGCACCATCATAAAGACCATCCCAAGCTTTCTCTAAATCAGATTTTGGTTTGCCACACATTGCACCTTCTTCAATTGAATTATCAGCCTGACGATTCCTATCTTCTGCAATCACTTGAATTGAAGTCGCCCACTCCATATTTAATCCTTGTGTACTAAATGTACCACTTGCTGGACTAAAACCTTTCCCACTTTGGACTTCAGCGAGACCCGTCGCAATGCTAGCGGCTAATTGAATTGCTGTATTATAGTTATTACTAGATGTTTGGTTGAACTGATACAAATGATCTAACTTTTCTTGAAGTTTGCGCCTCATGGCAATAAAAAGATTTACCATAGCGTCCATGCCCGAAATTGGCATAGTTTGATGGAGTGCTTCTGTACTTGCTATCATTCGGTCAATTTCTCGAATTTGTTCTAATATTTCTTGTTCAATAACATCTGTTGAAGCTACCTGTGATTGAAATTGACTTGGAAAGGCATCGTTCTGATGAATTAATTCCTCACATAAGTAAATGATTCCTTGTGCCAAAGGACGAAAAGTTTCTGCAAAGAATGCTTTTGCGCTATCGTATGTTTGCCCTTGTAGAACAGTATCGCTTGTAAAAGCATCAATCGACTGAATAGCTTGTTCCATACCTTGAATAGTAGCGGTACAGAAAGCATTCATACTTTGTGTTTGAGCCTGTACTTCCCCTAGATACATATTTAAACTCAAAAATCTCCCCCCTTTAATAAGTAAATGATACCAATTTAAGGAGAGAACTGTAAATGTTACATTGCAATGAGTTTATTAGAGGTAGTAATATACCTCAAAGCGAACTTATCCATATTCCAATGGAAAGGATGATTCGATGATAATTAGAGAAGGTATTGAGGTAACTAAAATAATCTTAGATGGTTATGAATTACCGATTCCACAAGGATATTCTGAATTTCTGCTTCTTGCTGGATATTGGGGAGTTGGCGAAAAAGTAGAAAGAATAAATCGTGAGGAAATCCTAGCGGATTATGACAGAAAAGTTGTTGTGGAAGATGGTAAGTTGTGTACGATACTCACTTATAAAGGGGATAAATAGAAAGGGGTAAAAAATCTCATGAATGAAAGGGAAGAGCTTATAGAAAGAAAAGAACGAACTATATTAGATAATCCACCAAGTGAAGAAACGAGGCTGAAAATGTTTTTTTATGAAAGAGCACCTCTAATGGATGCTCCTTTTGGTTGGTTACATTTTGGTTGAAGATATTTTTCTTATTTTCATTTTTGAATACTTTAGATACACCTTGGATGAAAAGTCACATACGTAAAAAATTTCATCTTCTTCTTTGTATCTTTCGTGGAATACACTTCTTTTATCATCGATAATAAAATTATGTATCAGTTGCAACTTGGATATTTCTTCTTCACTTATGATTTCCATAAGGTATTGTGGTTGAGAAGTTTTATTGAATCGTCTGCTTAAATATAGATAAAAGAAGCTCATAAATAAAGGAATAATGATAGCAATTAGTATAAAATTGTATTTATTACTTTGAGGGATATTTACATGGAAAAAGCACAAATAAGAAAACATAAAACTAAACATGTGGATCATAGCAATCAATCTTATAATTCGATTAAACCAACTGGCTTTATTTAGTTTAACTTGAGGTAGAAGTGCTATCGGTAAAAGTATAAAAAATAGCCAAAAAAATAATAAAAAGCTTAGATTATACAGTGGTTCTAATATAAAGGTGTAGTTGGGAATGAGATTGGGCATGAAAAATTTCACATAACATGCAGGGATAATGAATACGGATATTGCAAAGGTAAGAATATCTTGGCAATATGTAAAAATATTTATTTGTTTTCGTGTGTTTTTATCTTTAAATAATTGATCGAATTCCTTGGTAGTTGAAGATTCTATGTAGAATGAACCAATCCCTTTTAAAATCCCCCAAATTCCTATGACTGCAAGAATAATTCTGGATATATTTGTCATTTCAGTAAGTGACATAAGATTATATAGCCTCGCTTATCTTTAATTTAAGTAACACGTAAAAATTATTATATCATAATATTTACATTTTGTTGGTTACGGTATGTAAAATGAAAGGGAGAGTTTTTATTATGGAATGGAAGAAGTACAAATTTTATATTTGGAAATCTGTATTTTGTTATAACTAATTATAAGCTGTGGAGGTTAGACTATGTGGTATAGTATATTTTTTGACAAAAATGGTGTTTTTCAGTGGGCAGGTGTAGCTGCGATTGTGTCATTTTTAGCATTTGTTTCAACTGTGATTTCTCTTGTGGTTACATGGATACAAGGAAAGAAAACTAGAAAATCTACTACTCTAGTAAATTTAAGAATTCAAGAATTAAAAGAAATAAGAGAAGAAGGAGCTGCTTTAATATCAACGATAAGAGTTTTTTTGAATGAAAGAAATGTGAGGATAAATCCAGAGAATAAGGTTATTTTAGAAACGGATCCAATAGTTAATAAATTGGATGCGCATTTTAATAAATTGTATTCCAAATTATATAGACAGACATTGCATGGTGGTGATTTATCAATTCAAATAAGTACAAATCAAATTTTATTATATATGTTAAAAGAAACCGATCAGTTAGTGGAAATACAGATAAATATTTCTCAGGCTCTTGATACATATTCAAGAGTTGAATATATGGAGATAGAAAACTCGATTTAAGGATGGTTAAAATAACCATATTTTTTTGTAACTTAGAATTGGCGTTTATATGATTGAAATTAGAAAAGACTTAAGTTATGAGATAATTAACTAAATAAAAAATGAACGATTACGAAAAATATTCGTTCATTTTTTATCTTATTATTTACGTTAGATGTAGTTCATAATCCCCGTCAATACTGTTTAGTCTTCCAAACAGTTCCTCGTATGGACTGTGTTTTTTTGAAAATCCATTTTTTAATGCAAAGTGGTAACCTTCTTCAGTTATAACTTCTTGTAATACTAATCGTTCGAATCCTTTTTCTTTAGCGAATGTTTTAAACCATTCAAAAACAATACTTCCCTTACCTTGATTACTTGGTGTAATGTTTATAGCAGTAATCGCTAAGTATGGATTGGGGAAAAATTCGCTTCTAAGGTTAATGGTGACTTTAGATTTTTTAGAAGAAATATCTAAAGAATACTTAGAAAGACCTTCTATGAACATTGTTTCATCTTGTACTAATTCGTCTAATAACATTTTTAATTCTTGAAAGTCTTGTACATGAAGAGGGATCTTGGTGAGTGTTTCTTTCAAAATAAGTAACTCCTTTTATCATCTGTTTTTTTTTTTGCACTTATCCATTTCTATACACACGCCAGCCATTATATTTTTTGTCCCAAAATAGCCCCACTTAGCCCCAGGTGCATACTTTTTAATGCTTTATTTTGCATTATTAGTGACAAATAAAAAAGCCCAGAACCCTTGATAAACAAGGTTTCTAAGGCTTTTAATAATACTCTTTGCAGAGTACCGAGATTAACGAGAGTAGAACTCTACGATTAATGCTTCGTTGATTTCAGCTGGTAACTCAGCACGCTCAGCGTGACGAGTGTAAGTAGCTTCTAATTTGTCAGCATCGAAAGTTAAGTATTCTGGTACGAAGTTGTTAACTTCGATCGCTTCTTTAACAACAACAAGGCTGTTAGATTTTTCGCGAACGCTGATAGTTTGGTTAGGTTTTACACGGTAAGATGGGATATCTACGCGAGCGCCATCAACCATGATGTGACCGTGGTTTACTAATTGGCGAGCTGCACGACGAGTGCGAGCTAAGCCCATACGGTAAACTAAGTTGTCAAGACGAGCTTCAAGAAGGATCATGAAGTTTTCGCCGTGCTTACCAGGCATTTTACCTGCTTGGTCAAATGTGCGACGGAATTGACGCTCAGTCATGCCGTACATGTGACGAAGTTTTTGTTTCTCTTGTAATTGTAAACCGTATTCTGAAAGTTTCTTACGTTGGTTAGGACCGTGAGGACCTGGTGCGTAAGGGCGTTTTTCTAATTCTTTTCCTGTGCCGCTTAGAGAGATTCCAAGACGACGAGACAGTTTCCAAGCTGGACCTGTATAACGAGCCATAGTTGACTCCTCCTTTAAAAATGTTTTTATTTACGTAAAATAAAAACAGACGTAATCGATATTTACGGGCATTTTGTTTTCATGTACCTTCGCTCCAGCAGCAGGGAGTTACGAGATACACCTCCGTAGAGGAACAAAATACAAACGATAAACTCACATTACAAGGCTGCCTTTTTATTTTACACAAACGCTATTATATCTTTTACCCAGAGTTTCGTCAAGCGAGTACGTTTTTGTTTTATGCATATAAATTTTGGAAATTAATATAAGAAGGAATTTAAAACAATATAAAAGAAGAGATAGAAACACAAATAAAACGCTTACATAAAATGTAGTAAAAACGTTCATCAGTTTTTATTGGTGAATATGCGGGATAAAAACATAAAGGGGATGTTTTTATGAAAAAGAAGCATATGGAGACAGCGTTAATTCATCACGGTTATACACCTGAGGAACATAAAGGAAGTTTAACACCACCTTTATTTCAAACTTCTACATTTACATTTGAGACTGCGCAGCAAGGAGAGGCGAGTTTTGCGGGAGTGGATCCATCTTATATTTACTCACGGCTTGGAAATCCAACTGTGAAATTATTTGAAGAACGTATGGCGGTGTTAGAAGGAGGAGAAGAGGCACTTGCCTTCGGATCTGGTATGGCAGCTATTTCAGCAACTTTAATTGGTTTTTTAAAGGCTGGAGATCATATTATTTGTTCAAACGGATTATATGGGTGTACGTACGGTTTTTTAGAAGTGTTAGAAGAAAAATTTATGATTACGCATTCGTTTTGTGAGATGGAGACAGAGGCTAATATTGAAAATAAAATTCGTTCGAATACAAAGCTTATTTTCGTTGAAACACCGATTAATCCAACAATGAAATTAATCGATTTAAAACAAGTGATTCAGGTTGCGAAGCAAAATGGCTTACTTGTCATTGTTGATAATACGTTTTGTTCGCCTTATTTACAAAGACCGCTTGAGCTTGGCTGTGACGCTGTTGTGCATAGTGCGACAAAATATATTGGTGGCCATGGTGACGTTGTAGCGGGTGTAACGATTTGTAAAACGAAAGCGTTAGCTGAAAAGATTCGCCCGATGCGAAAAGATATCGGCGGTATTATGGCGCCGTTTGATGCGTGGTTATTATTACGCGGGTTAAAGACGTTAGCAGTAAGAATGGATCGTCATTGTGATAATGCAGAAAAAATTGTATCGTTCTTAAGAAAACATGATGTGGTAGAAGATGTTTGGTATCCAGAAGGGGAGTTAGCATCTCGTCAAATGAAACGCGGGGGCGGTGTTATTTCTTTTTCAGTAAAAGGCGGAAAAGAAGAGACGCAAGCGTTTATTAATGATCTTCACTTTATTACAATTGCGGTAAGTTTAGGCGATACAGAAACATTAATTCAGCATCCAGCAACGATGACGCACGCTGCAATTCCGGCTGAACTAAGAAAAGAAATGGGCATTTTCGATAATTTAATACGCTTATCGGTCGGTTTAGAATCGTGGGAGGATATCGTTTCTGATTTAGAGCAGGCATTAAAGAAAATATCTACTGTTAATCAATAAAAAAAGAGTGAGCTATCGGTTTTGTACAGGACGTACTAAGTCGATAACTTGCTCTTTTCTTTTTACATATGTTTTAGGAGTGTCTCCACAAACTTTTCTAAATAGCGCTGATCTACTTCATCAAAACGATTTTTTTCAGGACTATCAATGTCAAGTACACCAATGACAGCTCCTTCTTTCACAATCGGTACAACGATTTCCGAATTAGAAGCACTATCGCAAGCGATGTGACCTGGGAATTGGTGAACGTCCGCTACAAGCTGAGTTGTTTTCGTTTCAGCTGCTACGCCGCAAACGCCTCGTCCAAATGGAATGCGTACGCAAGCAGGCAGTCCTTGGAACGGTCCAAGGACAAGCTGATTTCCTTCTGTTACATAAAAGCCAACCCAATTAACGCGATCTAAAAATTGGTTTAATAATGCGGACGCATTTGATAAGTTTGCGACTACGTTTGATTCGCCAGTTAATAACGCATCCAGTTGTTTAATTACTGTCTCATATTGCTGCACGCGAGATCCTGCATAACTTTCTTTAGTAAACATGGAAACAGCTCCTTTTTTATCGAGATGTGTAAAATATTAGCAAAATACGATGTATTTCACATGACTTTGTCGATAGAAAATTAAAGGAATTTGTCTTAAAAGTCAAGAAATTTAAACTATAGCTGTTCATTGAGAGGAAGTGAGCGCATGAAGCAGACGAAACAAAAAGTAATTGATGCGGCAATATCGTTGTTTAATACGAAAGGTTATGATGGAACGTCGGTGCGAGACATTGCAAAGCGAGCGGATGTGAATGTAGCGAATATTTCATATTATTTTGCTGGGAAGCAAGGTTTATTAGAACAGCTTATTACTGATTTTTTAGAAGGGTATATTCATGTGATTGAAATTTCGTTTGAACAGAGAGAGTATTTGTCGACTAAAGATGTGATGGTGCAAATGGTGCGTGGGATGTTACGATATCAATTTGAAAATAGAGAACTAACACGTTTCTTCTACCGAGAGCTTTCGCTTGATACGACATTAATTCGTGAAGTGATGACCGTTTATTTTTCTAAAGAAAGATATTATATAGAGCAAATTATTAGGCAAGGACAAATAAAACAAGAATTTCAGAAAGTATCATTTACAATGTTTATGACGCAATTAAAAGGCATGATAAATATGCCGTTTTTATATCCACAATATATATCAGAAGTACTGCATTCTTTCCCGTCTGAGACATTTTTCATAGAAATGTACACGAAAGAGATTGAGCAATGGATGGAACAAGCATTATGTAAAGCGAATATGTACCATGAATGGCCAAGAGCTGTTCATATGTGAAGAATCCCCACCTAACGAACTGAGGTGGGGAGTTTTATGTTTATTTTTCTTTGCCATAAATTGTTACATAATAGCGCGATAATTGTTAACGTTGCTCCAGCGATTTCAATTTTATCGACTGTATAACCTCGAAAGATAGAACCGATCAGTGCAAGAATAGGAACTAAATTCATAAATAATATGCCGTTAATAGATGAAATATAGCGATTTCCCATATTCCAGCAAAATACAGCGATAACTCCTGCGATAATCGACATATAAAAGAGCTCAAAACGAACGCTTACAACTTTACGCAGTGACGGCATAGTAACTATATTTGTGTACGTTAAGAAAGTAACAATAACGATGAGTGAAATGGAGCCAAATAAACAAGTTAATGTCGTGTACCTAAGTGGTGACCAGGATTGAAAACGAGCACCTCCGTTTGTATAAATGACCCAGCAAGTAACGCCGCATAGCATTAATATGTTTGTCGATAAGTGGCTTGCAGCTCCAAATAATAAGTGAATATTTCCTTTTGAAATGACAAGCATAACACCAAGTAATGCAACGAACATACAAAGAAATGTGTAGTTTTGTGGGCGACGATTTTTCGTTACCCATTGCAGTGATAAGGCGATCAGTGGCATAAGAGACTGAATCATAGCTGCATGAATTGCTCCGGAAGGTCCAGCAAGTTGTTGTCCGTAGAAAACGAGAAAACCATATCCTGCGAAACCGACTGTCCCGTAAAAGAACAGAGAAAGTGTTCTTTTTTCTAAGCGGAGTGAAGTCTTCCCTTCAGTAATTAATAGCAAAATAAGAAAAATAATAGCTGCTGATCCATAGCGAATCGTTGTGAAGAAGAACGGATCGATAAATTGCAGAGCATTTGCCATTACAGGAAACATAAATCCCCAGGCAGTGACGGCGAGTAAGCATAGAAAGGATCCGAGTAGCATTTGTTTTTTGTTCAAGAGTATCTTTCCCCTTTGCATTTCGTTATAGTAAGTTGATGAAATAAGTATAAAGAGTAATTGTTTATAGGAGGAAATATCGATTTCTTATAACGGTTATAACTTTTTGTTAGAGGTGTGTACGATGGATTTGGAGGCAGTACGATCGTTTATCGAAGTGAAGCATACGCGAAGTTTATCAAAGGCAAGTAAAATTTTACATATATCTCAACCAGCGCTTAGTAAGCAAATTCAAAAGTTAGAAGCGGATTTAGAGGTTACTTTACTTAAGCGTTCTGCGCAAGGAGTGGAGTTAACGGAGGCAGGAGAGTTATTTATAAAAAGAATGCTACCGATTTTGGAACAAATAAATGAAGTGAAAACAGAAATGAGGGGGTATCAAGAGAACCGAAAGTTTTCAATTGGTATACTACCGAGTTTAGCAGAGCATTACATATTAGAATGTAAAGATGTATTAGGTGATGAGTTCGAAGTAGAGTGGCAAATTGGACATACGGAAGTATTAAGAGATTTATTTAAAGCGCGGGAGATTGACGCGATGTTCATCGATTCCGTAGTAGAAGGTGCTACGTATATAAAAGAAGTGCAACAAGAGAAAATTGTTTGTTCCGTTTCAAATAATCATCCGTATAAAGAGAAGAAAGCCATTCAAATAGAAGAGCTGCAAAATGAAAAATTAATTGTATATCCAGAAATATGCGATGTAAGGAAAATGATTATGAACATGTTTCATGAGATAGGTGTAAAGCCAACTATAGCTGTGGAAACATCTTACGCACAACCGATGCTTACAATGGTAAAAGCCGGACTTGGTATCACGTTACTTCCAGAAAGGGCAGTAGAGCAGTCTGTAAGGCAGGGAAATGTACATGTAATTTCTGTTGAACCACCACTCATGCGGAAAATTTATTTCGTATCTCATACGAAAGATTGTTTGTTATTACAATCATTTGAGGATAGGTAGTGAGGTAGGCGGAATATTGAGAAAGATTACAATCGCATTGAAAGAAACATGAAATTTTAAAAAAAACTAGGTCAAAAACAAGCCATTACATGGTATGATTAGTACATTGTTAGTTGTTAAATATAGGGGAATTCCCTTTTTATACATAATGCCTTCCATTTCATAAACGGAACGGACAAAAAAAGAGATATAACTAGGAGGCTTTTTTGCATGGATTCTATCCTGACGATCGTTATCATTGTAGTAAGCTCTATTCTAGTGCTGCTCATGATAGAGCTTGTGATAAGAAATCGTTCATATAAAGATATTGAAGCACTGGAGCAGTGGAAACAAGAGATAAAAGATAAACCTGTGGCAGATGAACTAAAACGGGTAAAAGATTTAAACATGACGGGTCAAACAGAAGAACTGTTTGGTAAATGGCGTGAAGAATGGGATGAAATTGTATCAACAACCCTTCCGAAAGCGGACAAAGATTTAGCGCAAGCGCGAAAATTCGCCTCGCAATTCTCCTTCCGAAAAGCAAAGCATGCGATGAACGAATCCATAAGTGGTTTAGATGACGCTGATAATCGTATTACAGGTGTTTTAAATGAATTACAGCAATTGTTAGAAAGCCATGAGAAAAATAGCTCGGAAATTGAAGGATTACGTGATACATATCGTAGTATGAAAAAGAGTGTTCTTGCTCATAGACATATGTATGGAGCAGCAGAGCAGAAAATCGAAGAGATGCTAGACGCTGAATCTAATAAATTTAAAAGCTTTGAAGAAGCAACAGATAATGGTGACTACTTAAAAGCGAGAGAAATTGTTATTAGTTTAGAAGAAGGTTTAGCAAGTTTAGAAATCATTATTCACCAAATTCCAGATTTATTAGTAGAATGTCAAGCGACGCTACCAGTTCAACTGGAAGATTTATTACAGGGTCATAATGATATGGTAAGACAAGGTTATGTATTAGAGTATTTGGAAATCCCTAAAGAAGTTCGTGATATGACGACACAACTAAACACATGTTTAATGGATATACAGGAGCTTCATATAACAGAAGCGGCTGAAAAAGTGGAAGACTTAAAAACTCGTTTAGATGGTTTCTATGATCAACTTGAGCAAGAGGTACATGCGAGACATTATGTGGAGCAAAAAACACTTTCTGTTTATGAAGACTTAGAAGAAATGCGTATCGAAACGATTGAAACGAAAACAGAAACACAACTTGTGAAACAAAGCTATCAATTGCAAGATAAGGATATTGAGTCTCAAAAAGTAATTGAAAAGCAAATGCACATTTTAACGAAACGTTTTGAAATGCTACAATTACGCGTTGCTGAACAAGATATTGCCTTCTCTATTATTCGTGAGGAATTAGAAGAGGTTTATGAGCAATGTGAAACGTTAAAAATACTTCATGCAGAATATAAAGAAATGCTGCAAACGATGCGTAAAGAAGAATTTGAAGCGCGTGAGAAGTTACAAGAAATGCGAAATACTATTTTCGAAACGAAACGCTTTATGCAAAAGTCGAATTTGCCAGGTCTTCCAGAGAGTATTATGGAAGATTTAAAAAGAGGGCAAATGGCAATGCAAGCTGTATATGAACAATTAGAAGTGAAGCCGTTAAATATGAACGCTGTAAATAGCAGTTTAGAAGAAGCATACACAACTGTGAACGGTGTAGCTGAAATGACAGAAGAGTTAATTGGACAAGCGTATTTAGTTGAAAAATTAATTCAATACGGTAACCGTTACCGCAGTCATGATGAAAGCCTTGCAGAAAGCTTAAATTATGCGGAGAAATTATTCCGTGAATATCAATACGATGCAGCTTTAGAACAAGCAGCTTCTGTACTAGAGCAACTTGAACCTGGTGTTGTTCAAAAAATAGCTGAATATGTAGACAATGAACAAACCCTTTCATAAAAGGGTTTGTTTTTTTGTGTAATTTTGCAGACGATGTTGCTATAATGAATAGCGGAATACAGTAAGGTTATTCGTTTCAAAATAAAGTGAAACTGTAATCAGTGGGGGGGATTCATCCTCCACTGATTACTAGTTGAACCAATCGGGCATTTACGGGCAGTTGATCTCCTACCTAACTTCTTTGCTCTAGTTGAACTTTGAGGTGAGAGTCTTACTGCCCGTTAATGCGGGGTAAAGTGAAACTGTAATCAGTGGGGGTATCTCACTAATTATTATTATTCACTAATCGGGATAAAACGGAACCTTTGCGTAGTCTTAGCGTAATGACACGTATTTATGATATGATTATATGATGTGATAGCGCTGAAAGGGGAAGAACGATGATCTATTTTGATAATAGTGCGACGACGAAGCCATATCCAGAAGCTCTTCAATCGTACGTGACGGTTGCTGGGAAATATTTTGGTAATCCTTCTTCTATTCATTCGCTTGGAGGAGAGGCAGAGCGTCTATTAACACAATCAAGAACGATTGCAGCGCAGCTTCTTCACGTTAAACCTTCTGAAATTATTTTCACATCAGGTGGAACGGAAGGGAACAACCTTGCGATTAAAGGGATAGCGATGAGGAATCGTTCGCGCGGCAAACATATCATTACAACAAATATTGAACACGCGTCTGTGTTTGAGGCATATAAGCAATTAGAAGAACTCGGATTTGATGTAACATATTTACCGGTTAACGAGCATGGTGTTGTATCGGTAGAGGATGTAAAACGAGCACTTCGTGAAGATACGATTCTTGTATCAATTATTCATGTGAACAACGAAACTGGAGCAATTCAGCCCGTTGCTGAAATTGGAACGTTATTATCGAATCATCCGAAAATAAGATTCCATGTAGATCATGTACAAGGGATAGGAAAAGTACCGCTTGATTTATATGCTTCTCATATTGATCTTTGCTCAATATCTGGACATAAATTCCACAGTGTAAAAGGAACGGGTCTTCTTTATATACGTGATGGCGTAAGATTAGATCCGATTTTATCAGGTGGTCAACAAGAGCTTAAGTATCGCTCTGGTACAGAGAATTTACCTGGCATTGTAGCGATGGTGAAAGCACTTCGCATGACAATGGAACAAGTGAAAGAAAAGGTAGCTCATTTGCAAGGTTTACAAGCGGAGCTTGTCAGCTTCTTTAAAGAGATGGAAGATGTGACGATTAATACATCGCTTGCATATGCAGCACCGCACATTTTAAATGTATCATTTGTTGGTTTAAAACCAGAAGTAGTCGTTCATGCTTTAGAAGAACACGGTGTATATGTGTCAACGAAATCAGCTTGTTCTTCAAAAGCAAATGAAGTAAGCAGAGTGTTAGTGTCGATGGGAGTGCCGCATGCAGCAGCTGCAAGCGCTATTCGTATTAGTTTGGCACCAGATAACACGATGGAAGAAGTAAAACAATTTGAAGGTATTGTAAAAGAGACAATGCCAAAATTATATGAAGTGATGAGGTAAAGAAATATGATGACATATGAATATATTTTAGTGCGTTACGGAGAAATGACGACAAAAGGTAAGAACCGTTCTAAATTTGTAAGCACATTAAAAGATAACGTGAAGTTCAAACTGAAAAAGTTCCCAAACATTAAAATTGATGCAACGCATGACCGTATGTACATCCAGTTAAACGGTGAAGATCATGAGGCAATCTCTGAAAGGTTGAAAGACGTATTTGGTATTCATAAGTTTAACTTAGCGATGAAAGTACCATCAGAATTAGAAGACATTAAAAAAGGTGCATTAGCAGCTTTCTTACAAGTAAAAGATGATGTGAAAACATTTAAAATTACAGTGCATCGTTCTGATAAGCGCTTCCCAATGAAGACGATGGAGTTACTTCCAGAAATCGGTGGGCACATTTTAGAAAATACAGAGGATATAACAGTAGATGTTCATAATCCAGATGTGAATGTACGTATAGAAATTCGCAGTGGTTATAGTTATATTATGTGTGGTGAGCACATGGGAGCTGGCGGTTTACCAGTTGGCGTTGGTGGAAAAGTAATGGTACTTCTTTCTGGTGGTATTGATAGCCCGGTAGCAGCGTACTTAACGATGAAACGCGGCGTATCTGTGGAAGCAGTTCACTTCCATAGCCCACCTTTCACAAGTGAGCGTGCAAAACAAAAAGTAATCGATTTAGCACAAGGGTTAACGAAATACTGTAAACGTGTAACGCTGCACCTTGTTCCGTTTACAGAAGTGCAAAAAACGATTAATAAAGAAATCCCATCTAGCTATTCAATGACGGTTATGCGCCGTATGATGATGCGTATTACAGAGCAGATTGCTGAGGAGCGTAACGCACTTGCAATTACGACTGGTGAAAGTCTTGGACAAGTAGCAAGCCAAACATTAGATAGCATGCATACGATTAACGAAGTAACAAACTACCCAGTTATTCGTCCGCTTATTACGATGGATAAATTAGAAATTATTAAAATTGCTGAAGAAATCGGCACGTATGATATTTCAATTCGTCCATACGAAGATTGCTGTACAGTATTCACACCAGCTAGCCCGGCGACGAAGCCGAAGCGTGAAAAAGCAAATCGATTTGAAGCGAAATACGATTTCACACCGTTAATCGAAGAAGCTGTAGCGAACAAAGAAACAATGGTATTACAAACGGTTGAAGTAGTGGCGGAAGAAGAAAAATTTGAAGAACTTTTCTAAAACCATAAATTACCATATCTAAAACGTGTATGAAGTCATGTTGTTTATCACACTCTATACTCACAAGGAGGTGATACAACATGTCACGTAGCACAAATAAATTAGCGGTTCCTGGTGCTGAATCAGCATTAGACCAAATGAAATACGAAATCGCTCAAGAGTTTGGTGTTCAACTTGGAGCTGATGCAACAGCTCGCGCTAACGGTTCTGTTGGTGGTGAAATCACTAAACGTCTAGTTTCACTAGCTGAGCAACAATTAGGCGGTTACCAAAAATAATCCCATATGATGGCTTAGAAAGAGCGGGTTCTCTCGCTCTTTCTTTTTGTTGTTCATATTAGTATAAATTCATTTCGACAAAAGCATAAAAAAATTGTCAAAAGAAGAGGGTTCAAAATTTACTGAAAATTCTTTATTATATAAGGGAGGCATAAAGAAAAAGGAGGATGTTTATGAAGAGAGAGGAATTGTTGGCACCACCATCTTATAATTTAGTTTCAGAAATAGAGAAATATACAGACGATAAAGAGAAGCTTGCTTTAATTTGGCAAGATGATAAAGGGAATAGACGAGAAGTTACATATTTTGAATTAATGCAAGGTGCAAATAAAATTGGAAACGCTTTTATAAAAAGTGGCTTACAAAAAGGGGACAAGCTCCTTATTATGATGCCGCGTTTAATTGAAGCGTACATGACGTATATCGCTGCGATTAAAGCAGGATTTGTCGTAATTCCAAGTTCGGAAATGTTGCGTAAAAAAGATATCGAATATCGAATTGGACATGGCGAAGTAAAAGCGATAGTAAGCTATGAGCCGTACATTGGACAGTTTGATGATATAGAAGCAATGGAATCTCTTCAAAAATTCGTCTTGAGCGAGCAGTCAGTAGACGGATGGATCAATTTAAAAACAGCATTAGAAACAGAAAGTGACATGTTAGAAATGGCGAAAACAGATAAAGAAGATATGGTCTTTTTATCTTACACGTCAGGGACGACAGGAAACCCGAAAGGTGTCGTTCATACTCACGCGTGGGCATACGCTCATTTACGTACAAGCGCCCCGAATTGGCTCGGAATTGAAGAGAATGATGTTGTATGGGCAACGGCTAGTCCAGGGTGGCAAAAGTGGATTTGGAGCCCGTTTTTAGCAACTCTCGGTTCAGGGGCAACAGGATTTGTGTACAACGGCAAGTTTGAACCGAAAACGTATTTAAATTTATTAGACGATAATAAGGTGAATGTGCTTTGTTGTACACCGACTGAGTATAGATTAATGGCAAAGGTAGAAGATTTAAGCCAGTACAATTTAGAGGCGTTACATAGCGCTGTATCCGCAGGTGAGCCGTTAAATAGAGAAGTTATTGGAACGTTCCAAAAGCACTTTGATATTACAGTAAGAGACGGCTATGGGCAAACGGAAAATACACTACTTGTTGGTGTAATGAAAGGGATGGATATTAGACCAGGATCAATGGGGAAACCAACGCCAGGTAACCACGTCGATATCGTAAATGAGGAAGGTATCCCAGTTAAAGTAGGCGAAGTTGGTGATATTGCAGTTCACATTGAAACGCCGGCACTCTTTAAACAATATTATAAAGACGATGAGCGTACAGCGATGCAATTCCGCGGTGATTATTATATTACAGGTGATAAAGCGAAGAAAGATGAAGATGGCTACTTCTGGTTTGAAGGGCGTGGTGATGATATCATTATTAGCTCTGGTTATACAATCGGGCCGTTTGAAGTAGAGGATGCGCTTGTAAAACATCCTTACGTAAGAGAATGTGCGGTTGTCGCAAGTCCTGATGAAATTCGCGGAAGTGTCGTGAAGGCATTTATCGTATTAAGAGAGAATATAGAAAAGAACGAAGAAACATTAATTCCAACACTCCAACAACACGTCAAAGAACTCACTGCACCATATAAATACCCTCGCAAAATTGAATTTGTAGATGAACTACCAAAAACGATTTCTGGAAAAATTCGCCGTATTGAACTTAGAAAACAAGAGATGGAGATTCCGTCAAAATAATTTTGAAAACAGTGAAGTAAATAGTTGAATGAAATGCAAAACAATGATAATATAAAAACGAACACAAGTTCGATTTTATAAACTTAAAAAAGAGGTGTCCGTATGATTTTAGGTATTAATCCGTACTTAGTTTTAGATGGTAGTGGGCAAGAAGCTGTACAGTTTTATAAAGAGGTTTTAGATGCAAAAGTAGAAGTCATGCAAACTTTTGGTGACATGCCTGAAAATCCAGAATACCCGATTCCAGCTGAAGCGAAAGAGCGCGTTTTACACGCTACTTTAAAAGTTGGTAATACGGATCTTATGATTTCTGATACATTCCCAGGTCAAGGGCATGCAATCGGATCTCAAGTAACAATCGCAATTCAAATTAGTAATGCAGAAAAAGCAAAAGAAGTATTCGATAAGTTACAAGAAGGTGGAGAGGTTATCATGCCACTTCAAGAAACATTCTGGAGCCCAGCATACGGACAAGTAAAAGATAAATTTAATATTGAATGGCAAGTTACAACGTCTACTACTGAACAAAAGTAATTTTTAGAAAAGCACCATGTTTTGAAATGGTGCTTTTTTTTATACAATAAAATAAAGGAGATGGGATATATGAGAGAAATTTGGTATGGCGGCACCATTTACACAATGCGAGAAAAGAATGAAAAAGTAGAAGCTATTTATGTTGAAAATGGCATAATCGTTGATGCTGGGAGTAAGGAAGAATTAGAAAGTAGATATTCAAACGTTAAGTTGCAGGACCTAAAAGGAAAAACAATGATTCCGGGTCTCGTTGATAGCCATATGCATCTTATTGGGCATGGGGAGAGATTACTCCGTCTAGATTTATCAAATTGTACATCTTATGGTGAAGTGCTTACTCTTGTTCAGAAGCGAGTGGAAGAAGCACCAAAGGGATCTTGGGTTATTGGAGAAGGATGGAATGAAAATAACTTTACAGATACGAAAGATGTTCATGCGCGTGATTTAGATGAAATTTCGAAAGAACATCCCATTTTATTAAAGCGAGTTTGTCGTCACGTTACATGGGTGAATTCATACATATTGCAAGAAGCGAACATAACAGAAGCGACGCAAAATCCAAAAGGCGGGAAAATTGGCAGGGATTCATCAAATAAGTTAACAGGACTTTTATATGAACAAGGGCAAGAATTAATTAAACACGTTCAGCCAGAAATTGATGAAGCTTATTTACAAAGAGCTCTGCAAACAGCGATTAAAGATTGTTGGCAATATGGACTTGTTGGCGGGCATACGGAAGATTTAAATTACTATGGTGGCTTTAGAAAAACGCATAATGCGTTTTCTCACGTTATAAAAGAAATGCCATTTAAAGCACATTTGCTCGTTCATCATGAAGTAGCACAAGAACGAAAAGAATATGAAAATGAACATTATATTGAATTTGGGGCAATGAAAATTTTTTCTGACGGTTCTTTTGGCGGAAGAACAGCATTATTAAGTGAACCGTATGAAGATGCGAAGGAAACGAATGGGGTTGCAATTTTCTCACGTGAAGAACTTGCAGAATTAGTGAAGAAAGCACGAGACTTACATATGCCAGTTGCGATTCATACTATCGGTGACTTATCGCTTGAATATGTCATTAATGCACTCGAATTATATCCACCAGCAAAAGGGTTACGTGACCGTATTATTCATTGTCAGCTTGCTCGTGAAGAGTTGATTGAAAGAATGAAAAACTTGTCGGCTATTATCGATATACAGCCGGTCTTTCTTTCCTCAGATTTCCCGTCAGTCATTGAAAAACTAGGCGAGCGTCGTCTTCGTTATGCATACGCTTGGAAGACGTTACTGGAAGCAGGATTACGCTGCAACGGTGGGTCTGACGCACCAATTGAACAAGTGAATCCATTTTTAGGCATATATAGCGCTGTTACACGTAGAAGTTTTATTGACGATGTATGCTATATGCCTGAGGAAAGATTAACGGTATATGAGGCTGTTTCTCTATTTACAACAGGAAGTGCCTATGCAATCGGAAAAGAAGCGAAGCGAGGGCAAATTATAAAAGGATATGAAGCAGACTTTACGATATTAGACCGTAATATTTTTGAAATTGAGGCAGAAGAAATGAAAGAAGTACAAGCAGAAATGACCGTAATAGATGGCCAAGTTGTCTATAGAAAAGGTATGTAAAAATATATGAGCGATTATTGAAATATATCGACTTACCGACAAAAATAGCAACTAATAGTTAGAGAAATAAACAACCGCAGAATTATGGAATTCCATAATTCTGCGGTTATTTTAATTCTATAAAAACGTTCTTTGTACTTTTTCCCAGAAAGAGTTGTTTTTTAATTTAACTGTTTTAATTTGTTTATCGCTTAAGCGTACAACAGCTTTTTCCACTTGTTTAATGCTAAGCGCTTCGTTATCCATGCCGATAACAGGATAATCGTTACCGTCTGGTCTTAGTTTTAAAGTTAATGTACGTTCGTGATTTAAAATGAACGGTGAACCGAGCGTACGGTAAGTGTTGTTGTTTAAAGATGCTAGTTCGCTTACTTGGAAACATGGAATAAGTGGGTCAACAACTGCACCATGCAATGATTTATTGTAAGCTGTACTTCCTGTTGGGGTAGAAACTACTAAACCGTCCCCTCTAAATGTTTCGAAGTATAAATCATCAACGTGAACATCTACAACGAATGTTTTAATAATGCTAGAACGTAATGAGAACTCATTTAAACAATAGAAAGATGTACCATGATCTACATCTACCTGAATTGTTGGATATTTGCGCACTTCAATTTCATTTTTTGTAATTTCTTGAAGGGCTGTATCAATGTGATCAATGTGAAAATCGCAGTAGAACGAAGTTTCATCTTTCGTAGAAATCCCTGCGTATAAGCAATCTTCTCTAAAACCAGTTTTACGAACGGCTTGTAAGAAGGTTGCATCATCTCCAACACTGACGATAGCGTTTGCATTTTTTGGATGATCTAATATGGTAAATCCATTCTCTTCTAAAATACGATAGATTGGTTTCATTTTTTCAACGAGCGTTGCTTTGTCATCACCATAAAAGAAAAATAAATTGCGACGATCTGCCATTATGTATCCCTCCACTGCAGTTAAATTTTCTGTTTTTCGTGCTGCATATCATTAGAGTCCGTTCCCTGATGATATGTTCAAATAATATATTTCGATATAAATTGTCAAAATACCTTTTTATTTTTAGAAAAATTTTTATATTCAATCTTATAAAACTCTGTTTAACGATGAATAAACTTGTCGATAATGGGTATGGAGTGAAAGGATGATACGTATGAAGTGGCTCGTAATTGGAATAATAATTCTTCTCCTTTTTATTTTGCTTATACTATTGTCGAAAATATCGCTTAAGGTGACATTTTTATATTCAGAAATGGAAAAGCAATGTTTATTTCAAGTGAAAATATGGATGATTCGATATACATTTGATGTGTTGGAAAGAATTGAAAAACAGCAGAAAAAGACAGGACAGAAAATCGAAAAAGCTGAAGAGGACGGCGGACTAGATAATAAAATTATGTCGCAACTTGACAGTATTGGGGAACTGATAAAAAGGCTTCAAAAAGTTCATACTATCGTTAAAGATTTTCTCAAACGAGTGAAAATCAATGGTTGGAAATGGCATACGCAAATTGGAGCAGGCGACGCAGCTAGTACTGGAATTGTCACTGGATATGCATGGGGGACAAAAGGTATGGCTGCTGGAGTTGTCGGACAATATATGCATATTGTCGATGTACCAGAATTTGAAATTACTCCTGTTTTTCAAGGGAAGGGATTTGCATCAAGATGCGAGTTAACAGCATCTTTTCGTATATTCCGCACTATAAAAACAGCGATGAAATTGCTCATATTTATGAGGCAGCAAAAATCTGGTATGACAGAAAAATCTGTTCAAGCATAGGGGGGATATAGAATGGACCATCCAATTCAAGGTTTAATGACAACAGCAATGCAGCATTTAAAACAAATGACTGATGTAAATACAATTGTTGGTGACCCAATTAAAGCGGCAGATGGAAGTGTAATTCTTACTGTTTCGAAAGTAAGTTTCGGATTTGCTGCTGGTGGAAGTGAATTTGGTAGAGTAGAACATTCAGGCCGTCATCCATTTGGCGGGGGAAGTGGTGGAGGAGTTTCTATTAATCCTGTTGCCTTTCTTGTTATAAACGGAGATGGTGTGAAAGTATTGCACTTAGATAAACAAACACACGTCATCGATAAAATAATTGAATTAGCGCCACAAGCTGTTGATAAAGTGAAAGAAATGATGGATAAACGAAAAGAAGATGATCCTGAATTTCAAATTTAACGAATAAAGAAGCTAATCAATAGGTTAGCTTCTTTTATTTTTTTGTAAATAAAGCGATTTTATTTGCATTATCGATAGGGACAAACTATCATTTACATTGTACATATTTTGTTTAAATAAGGGAGGATTTTCAAGTGGCAAACGTAACTTTTAAAGGTAATCCAATGACTTTAGTTGGAACAGAAGTTAAAGTTGGCGATCAAGCGCCAAACTTCCAAGTATTAGCAAACGACTTATCTCCAGTAAGTTTAGAAACATACAAAGGCGAAGTAAAATTAATTAGTGTTGTACCTTCAATCGACACAGGTGTGTGTGATGCACAAACACGTCGTTTTAACCAAGATGCAGCAGGTATTGAAAACGCGAGAGTATTAACAATTAGCGCTGATTTACCATTCGCTCAAAAACGCTGGTGTGCAGCAAACGGTTTAGAAAATGTTGTAACACTTTCTGACCACCGTGACCTTTCATTCGGTGAAGCTTACGGCTTAGTAATGAAAGAACTTCGTTTACTTGCTCGTGCAGTATTCGTAGTAGATAGCAATGACAAAGTAGTTTACGTAGAATACGTAGGCGAAGGTACAAGCCATCCAAACTATGAAGCAGCATTAGAAGCAGCTAAATCTGCAAAGTAATGTGAAGGAAATGACCTCTTATAAAGAGGTCGTTTTTTCTCATATATCGCTGCGTAATGTTGCCGATATATGAGAAAAAACGTTATATCATATATAACTTGAGAGGGAGCTCTTTACAGGAGGTCGCTTTTTCTTTTTGGAAAAAATCACTTTGTGGTATGATATAAGTTATGTGTAAAAGAGAGAAGGAGGAATGTACGTGAGTCAGACAGTGGAAACATTATTTTCTATTTTTGATTCTTCTGCGGTAGTTTTACGTAAAGAATTAGATGTGACATATTTAGAGGCGCTTGTAGAAACAGGTGATAACTTGTTTGAGGGAGCGATTTTACAAGAGGAATTATCCGAATCAGCAATTGAAAGGCTGAATCGTGAATATAGTACGTTTAATGAAGAAACATATAAAGGTGAAGAAATTCGTAAAGCATTTCAGTTAGCCATCTTAAAAGGAATGAAAGAAGGCGTACAAGCGAATCATGAAATGACGCCTGATGCAGTTGGGATGTTCATGAGTTACTTATTCCATAAATTTATGCAAGGTCAAAACGAAATTACAGTTTTAGATCCTGCAATTGGAACAGGAAATTTAATGACTACAGTGTTTAATAGCGCCAAAGAAGGACTAACAATGAGTGGATTTGGTGTAGAAGTGGATGAAGTGCTAATTAAACTTGCTTTAGTAAATGCAAATTTACAGAAGCATGCAATCGAATTCTTCCATCAAGATGGACTAGCACCACTTTATATCGATCCAGTTGATGCAGTCGTTTCAGACTTACCGATTGGTTACTATCCAAACGAAATCGGTGCCAGTGAATATAAATTAAAAGCAGATGAAGGAATGTCGTATGCTCATCACTTATTTATTGAACAAAGTGTGAAACATACGAAAGAGGGCGGGTACTTATTCTTCTTAGTACCAAACTTCATTTTTGAAAGTGACCAGGCACCGAAATTACATGCATTTATTAAAGAAACATGCTTTATTCAAGGGTTATTACAGCTTCCTGTTTCCATGTTTAAAAACGAGAAAAATGCAAAAAGTATATTTGTTCTCCAAAAGAAAGGCTCTAATGTAACAATGCCAAAACAGGCGTTATTAGTGGAGTTGCCTAAATTCTCTAACATGAAGGCGATGGAGAACATTATGGATCAATTAAATACTTGGTTTGCAACACATAAATAAAGCTGGGTATATGTAACAGAGTTAGTGATTCATGTAGTACAGTTTTATATAATATGTCATATTTTTAAATATATACTAGATTTAACTGAATTTTTTTGAAATCTGTAATATATATTTTTTCTTGGTGTTACAATTTTTTCACTTGAAATATATGTCGGACGATGTTTAAATTAAAATCGTGAGTATAAAATTTGCTAATGATGAAACGTTTTCATATTTAGTAAATTTGATTAGATAAAATCGAGCGGTTTGTGGAAACATCCACACAACTACCAAGAGAAAAAGGGGCGAAAGACTAGATGTCAAAAATCATCGCGATTAACGCAGGAAGCTCTTCCTTAAAATTCCAATTATTTGAAATGCCAAGTGAAACAGTATTAACAAAAGGTTTAGTAGAACGTATCGGTTTAGAAGATAGTATCTTCACTATTACTGTAGATGGCGAAAAACAAAAAGAAATTACAAACATCCCAGATCACGCAGTAGCAGTTAATATGCTTCTTAAAAAATTAACTGAAAACGGAATCGTTAAATCTCTAGATGAGATTGGCGGTATCGGTCACCGTGTTGTTCACGGCGGCGAAAAATTTGCTGACTCTGTTTTAATTACTGATGAAGTATTAGCTGATATCGAAGAATTAAGCGATTTAGCACCACTTCATAACCCAGCAAACGTTGTTGGTATTAAAGCATTCCGAGAAGTATTACCAAACGTACCAGCAGTAGCAGTATTCGATACAGCATTCCACCAAACAATGCCGGAATCTGCATTCCTATACAGCTTACCATATGAGTACTATGAAAAATTCGGCATCCGTAAATACGGTTTCCACGGAACTTCTCATAAATATGTAACTGAGCGTGCGGCTGAATTATTAGGTCGTCCAATTGAAAGCTTAAGCTTACTTTCTTGTCACTTAGGTAACGGTGCAAGTATCGCAGCAGTAGAAGGCGGTAAATCTATCGATACTTCTATGGGCTTCACTCCACTTGCTGGTGTAACAATGGGTACACGTTCTGGTAACCTTGACCCTGCGTTAATTCCATACATCATGGAAAAAACAGGCCAAACAGTAGAAGAAGTAGTTAACGTATTAAACAAGAAGAGTGGTATGTTAGGTCTTACTGGTTACTCTAGTGACCTACGTGACATCATTGCGAAAGAAGAAGAAGGCGACCACCGTGCGAAAGTAGCACTTGATGTATTCGTAAGCCGTATCCACAAATACATCGGTTCTTACACAGCTCGTATGAAAGGTGTAGACGCAATCATCTTTACAGCTGGTGTAGGTGAAAACAGTGCGATTATTCGTGAGCGCGTATTAGAAGGCCTTGAGTACATGGGCGTATACTTCGATGTAAAACGTAATAACGTATTCGGTGAAGAAGCATTCATCAGCTTCCCACACTCTCCAGTAAAAATTATCGTAATTCCAACTGACGAAGAAGTTATGATTGCTCGTGACGTACTACGTCTTGGAGATATTGGTTAATATATAAAAAGAAAGACGAGATCCTATAGGATTTCGTCTTTTTTCTTTTGGATGTATTTTAAAATTCCATCCGGATATAATACTTTTTCTTTCTGAATGAATGCCTTAATAGGAATCCATTTCGCATACGTTACTGCTTGCTCATCTTGTATATTTAATATTTCCATTTCATATAGTGAGGTGTCTAATAAACGCAAAGAATATAGTTGAATGATTTCATGACCAATGCCCCCATCTAGATGAAAGACATTTTCTAAGCAACCTAAATAATTGGTGATTTCTATCTCCGTATGAAGCTCTTCTTTAAACTCCCGAATAACAGTATGTGCTGATTTTTCACCAAGTTCAATGGAACCGCCAAGAGGACGATAATATGTTTCGCCTTCTGTATAATATTCTTGTACGAGAAGGCGATCTTGATGTACAGCAAGACCGAAAGCTTTTGCACGTGGATACATAATAGAATCACTCCTTATTTGTTTTGTATAAGGAAGATTATAATGTATGGTGTGATAAAAGTATTCTGTATTTAAGTGTGCGGTCTAACTGTAATTCCATCAAATAAGTCTTTCCAAAATGCTTCATTGTATTGGTATACATCCATAATCGGGCATTTCATAACGCAAGTATGTTGTAATCCCCAATCTTCTTGAGTGATAGTTGGTATATCGGCAGGAATTAGTAACAGGACAGAGAATGTATGTGTAATTATTTGAGATGAAATTTGTTCTAGGGAACATGCTTCTTCGTATGTTCCTCCAGTTCGAATAAATAATATGGATTCTGCCGTTTCAATTGTAGTTAGAAAACGATTAGTTCGATGTTCGTAGTTTAACTTAATTTCTGTATAAGAAGGCCAAGTAGTTGGTGTGTTTACATCTGTTTTAAAGTCATGACAGGAGTCAATTTCATAAAGGTTGTCCCTTCATCTTAATTTTGCATCATCATCCCAAAATGAGATGAAGGATAAATTTTCTTAATTTAAAAAGCGGTCAAATCGATTTTGGAATAATAAATTTACTTTCGCTAATGAAGGACTTAGCATAAAATCAATAACACCAAAAAATGGTGATAATTCTAATTGATATAATGCCCAAGTAGGCCAGCAGTTTTTTCCTAAGCTGAATTCTGCGTTATAATTTTGTTTTAGATTGGATAGATTCATGTGAAGCATCTCATCCTTTTTGCTATTATTTTATGTCGCTTATAAAGGGTATGTGAAAAGAGATATACAAGCATATTTGTAAAGAATAAGCAGAAATATGTTACAATAGAAAAAAATCGAACGAGGTGGTTGTTACGATGCGATCGAAGCGAGAACAAGCCATTTTAGACAATATAAAAGAATGGGAAGCGCAATTAGTTGAGCAAGAAGCGACCGATTTTCAAAAAGTGTTTGATAAATGGTTACATACTACAGTTGCGAAATTACCTGAGAAAAAGCGAAAAGAATTCTTCACGAAAGCAGATGGATGGCTCTTTCATTTGCATGCATTTATTCAAAGTTCACAAGCACAGTTAGATGCACGTAATCGGATTTTAGGAACATCAAGATTATTTGATGAATCGATTGAACAGCTTGAAGATTTGAAAGCATTATCTATTGATCAATTAACATACATAGCAGAGCAGCAAACAGCACGTCATCGTCTATATTCATTTGTACAAGGCGGGGCAACAGGTGCTGGAGGTTTATTATTATTAACGGCGGATTTTCCGGTTATGATCGCGTTAAATGTGAAGGCAGTCCAACTTATTGCCACATCATTTGGACATGATGTGAACAAGCCGTATGAAATGATGCTTGCGTTAAAGGTGTTTCATGCGTCATTACTACCAGGAAGACTTCAGCAATACGCATGGTACAATTTATTGCAAGAGCTGGAACAAGAAGATTCGTTCTTCTACGAAGGAGACGAAGCAGTGTTGCAAACAGCTTCTACTGAGGTTGTGTTAAAACAAATTTTGAAGACATTTTCGATTTATGCTCTTCGTCGTAAATTATTCCAAGGTATACCGGTAATTGGAATGGCAATTGGATCTACAGTGAATTATCGTTTAACAAGAAACGTTACTGAATTTGCAAATAGATTTTATCAAGTGCGCCATATAGTCGAGAAAGAAAAAAGAGCATAAAAAAAGCGAGAGGCCGAAGCCTTTCGCTTTTTTAATTTGTTGCATGTTTTTTGGACATTGGAACAGATACTGGCTGCTTTTCTGCTGTTTTTTCTGTTTTTGGATAATAAATTAAATCCAATGTTTTTGCCTGTACGGCAATCGAAAGAATAGTAAAAGCAATTTCTGTCCAATTTAAATAATATAATGAAAGCGCAAGAACAATCGCGTCAAAGACGAAGAAAATTTGCCCAATTGTAAAACGAGTTCGTTTACTTAATACAATTGTTAAAATATCGTCTCCACCGGTTGCACCGCCAAATCGCAATATAAAACCGAGTCCAATACCAGCTAACGCACCGCCAACTATTGCAGCTATAAATAAATTATTTGATAAATCTACCGTAAATGGAGAATAATTTTCCATTAAGGAATAAAATAATCCGAATGAAATAGAACCTAAGAATGAATAGCCAACCATTTTTCTACCCAAAAATGAAGCACACAGTAAAATAATTGGGATATCCATTAATACAGTTGAAATAGATGGTGAAATATCATAAAAGTTTTGAATGAATAGTGCAATTCCTACAAAGCCACCTTCTGTTAAGTGGTTTTGGAAGTGAATGTGATATAGCGCTGCTGCTAAAATAAATGAACCGATTAAAACCATAAAAATTTCTTTAATAATTTGCCGACTTTGGATGTTCCTCATCGTTATTCCTTCTTTCCGTAGTTAGTAGTCCTTTTTGTGTTGTAAACTAACTACGAGCTCACATGTAGCTTTCAGTTAGTTTACGAAAAAACTAACTACGCTATATGTCGCTGAAGAAATAACGAATAATCCTCTCGTCCATCAATTCTCCCTACCTTCGTTTTAGTTTAAGTCTTAAAACGACTAAACAAAACGTGGAGTAGGATTCGTCATTTAGCAATCCTGCTCTTCTTTGTTTTGTTTAGTTAGTAACAATTAAGTCCTAAACAAAACGCTATGTGTAAGAAGAGTCTTTTTTTTGCCAAATTATCCTTCGGGCAATCATAATTTCCCCACTCTCGTATTTTTTTCGCTAGACTAAAGTATCTGAGCTGAAAAATACGCTACGTGTATGATTCGTCAATACGATGCCACATGCTCCTTCGAGCGATCATGATATCAAAATCCCTTCCTTCAAGATTTATACTATTATATCATACTTTTAAAAAATGTATGCGGATGGAAACCGACAATAAACGGAGGGAATCTACAAAAAATGTTATGTTTAAATATTTTTGTAGCAAAGCCTAAGTTATTTCAGAGGATTGGACAGTTTGTAACGGTTTGTCCAATAAGTAAGAAAAAAAGGGTTTTATTCCGTTGTGTTCTTTTCATCACTTTTATCTTTAAAAAATGCATCCCAACTAATTACACTTAAAAAAGTTAAAGCGATAATAACGAAAGCACGCATAAGCTTTAGACCTCCTTTTGTACATAGTATATGAATCATTCGATTCGAAATGTGTCATTTTTTTACAACTCTTAACTATTATGAGAGTATATTAATATAGATAGATGAAGGGGAGAGTGAAGATATGCTAAAAGACATGTTCAAAAGAAAAGAATTAATATGCGTTTCATGTCAGAAAAAAATTCAATATGAAGAAGAACTTGTTGCTTTTGTAAAGTTGCCGAAAGAAAGAAGTATATTAGTTGGTCCATTTGATGTGTGTTTGGCGAAAACAGCACAAGAGATATATTGTAAATCATGTTACGACAAAAAAGCATGACCCAAAGTAATTGAGGGGCATGCTTTTTTCATTGGTGTGCTTTCCCCTCAGATACATTTTGAGTGAGTCGATACCAAAGCCAAAGGTCATTAATGATGGAAGCAAGATCGGCAATTTCTGAATTTAGTTTACAAGAAACTTCGAAGTCTTCTTCGTTATTTAAATGATGTTGTTTTGTATTAATATAGTGCTCAAGTTCTTTTATACGATCAGGAATTTTCCCGCGAATTTGTTCCCATTTTAGTAAAATAGCATGCTGCATTTTTTCGGGGATATCTTCCCAATCTTCTTGTAAATGCGGAATTTCAATTCCTAGATGATTATCGTATAAGAAATACTTTTCCATAAGTTCACCCCCGTTTTCCTGCTTATATTGTACAGAAAAACAGAAAGAAGTTCGACGAAATTGTTTGAAAAAATTTGAAAATGACTCTTGATACATTTTGTAAAAGGTGTTAAAGTTTGAATTATTATAAAAGAAAATGAATATTTATTCTTTAGGGGGATGCAAAATGGAGAAGAAAAAAGTTGTATTAGCATATTCCGGAGGTCTTGATACTTCCGTTGCAATTAAATGGTTACAAGAGAATAATTATGATGTTATCGCACTTTGTTTAGATTTAGGGGAAGGAAAAGACTTAGGGTTTGTGAAAGAAAAGGCACTTTCAGTTGGTGCAATTAAATCATATATGGTGGATGTCCAAGAAGAATTTGTGAATGAATATGCATTGATGGCGATGCAAGCACACACATTATACGAAGGGAAATACCCTCTTGTCTCTGCATTATCTCGTCCGCTTATTGCGAAGAAATTAGTAGAAATCGCAGAACAAGAAGGTGCAACTGCAGTTGCACATGGATGTACAGGAAAGGGAAATGACCAAGTTCGTTTTGAAGTTTCTATCCAAGCATTAAATCCTTACTTAGAAGTGATTGCGCCTGTACGTGAATGGAAGTGGTCACGTGAAGAAGAAATTGCATATGCAAAAGAAAACGATGTACCAATTCCGATTCATTTAGATAGCCCGTTTTCAATCGATCAAAACTTATGGGGACGCAGCAACGAATGTGGAATTTTAGAAGATCCATGGGCAGCACCACCAGAAGAGGCATATGAGATGACATTAGCATTAGAAGATACACCGAATAAACCAGAGTTTGTAGAAATCGGATTTGAAGCAGGTGTACCGACGACTTTGAATGGTACTGCATATTCACTTGCAGAATTAATTAAAACGTTAAATGCACTTGCTGGAAAACATGGCGTTGGACGTATCGATCACGTAGAAAATCGTCTTGTCGGTATTAAATCTCGTGAAGTATACGAATGCCCAGCAGCAATGACGTTAATCACTGCACATAAAGAGTTGGAAGATTTAACACACGTAAAAGAAGTAGCACATTTTAAACCAGTGATTGAACAGAAAATAACAGAACTTATTTATAACGGTTTATGGTTCTCTCCTTTAAAACAAGCGCTTCATGCATTTTTACAAGAAACGCAAAAGAATGTAACAGGTACAGTGCGTGTAAAATTATTTAAAGGTCATGCGATTGTAGAAGGACGTAAATCTGAATACTCTTTATACGATGAAAAATTAGCAACATATACTGCTCAAGATGAATTTAATCATGATGCAGCAGTTGGATTTATTTCATTATTTGGTTTACCGACGAAAGTATACAGCCAAGTGAATCAAAAGAAGGTGGAAGCGTGAGCAAACTTTGGGGCGGACGTTTTACGGAAGAAGCGGAAGCGTGGGTTGAAGAGTTTGGAGCATCCATCTCCTTCGATCAACAATTAGTAAATCAAGATATAAAGGGAAGTATTGCACACGTAACGATGCTAGCAAAGCAAGGCATCGTTACGAAAGAAGAAGCCGAGAAAATCGAGGTAGGTCTTCAATATTTATTAGAAGAAGCGAAGCAAAATAAATTGCATTTTTCGGTCGAAGCGGAAGATATTCATTTAAACATTGAAAAAATGTTAATTGAACAAATCGGTGAAGTAGGAGGGAAACTTCATACAGGACGAAGCCGTAATGATCAAGTAGCGACTGATATGCATTTATATTTGAAAGAAAAAGTAGAACATATTATAAAAGCTACAAAACAATTGCAAACTGTTCTTGTTCATCAAGCAGAAAATAATATTGAAACCATTATGCCTGGTTATACGCATTTGCAGCGTGCGCAGCCAATTTCATTTGCTCATCATATTCTCGCTTACTTTTGGATGTTAGAGCGTGATGTGAATCGTTATGAAGATTCATTAAAGCGCATTAACATTTCACCATTAGGAGCAGGAGCATTAGCTGGGACAACATTCCCGATTGACCGAGAATATAGTGCGGAGCTTCTTGGATTTAATGGAATCTATGAAAATAGTTTAGATGCAGTAAGCGATCGTGATTTCATACTGGAGTTCCTAAGTAACTCATCTATGCTCATGATGCACTTATCACGCTTTTGCGAAGAACTTATTTTATGGAGTAGCCAAGAGTTTCAATTTATTGAAATGAGCGATCAATACGCAACGGGAAGCAGCATTATGCCACAAAAGAAAAATCCGGATATGGCGGAATTAATTCGTGGTAAAACAGGCAGAGTGTACGGTAATTTATTTAGTTTACTTACAGTCATGAAAGGATTACCGCTCGCTTACAATAAAGACTTACAAGAAGATAAAGAAGGAATGTTTGATACAGTAAAAACAGTAGAAGGATGCCTTCATATTATGGCAGGCATGCTAGAAACGATGACTGTCAACAAAGAAAAGATGGGGCAAGCTGTAACGCAAGATTTCTCAAACGCAACAGAAATTGCCGACTATTTAGCAAGTAAAGGACTACCATTCCGTCAAGCTCATGAAATTGTCGGGAAGCTAGTGCTACACTGCACACAAAAAGGAATTTACTTAGTAGATGTACCACTTGCAACATATAAAGAAATGAGCTCATTATTTGAAGAAGATTTGTATGAAGTTCTTTCACCATATGCAGCTGTAAAGCGTCGTAACAGTGCTGGCGGGACAGGGTTTGAGCAAATTGAAAAAGCTTTGGAGAAGGCGAAAGGATTAGTTGGAGAGTTTGTTGGAAGTTGATTTATAGGGCAGAAGGTACGCGAATCTTAGTAGAGAGAAGCGTACCTTTTTTGTGATTTTTATAACTTAAAGTTAATCATACTTATGTCGATCTTCCGTAATTCGAATATACTCAATATCCATCAAATCTCTAAGTAATGCACCATTACTTAGTTCCACACCATGTTTTTCTTTAAAATGTGTACGGAGTGTATCTAACATTTCGAGCTCTTTCCCGTTCACATCTAAAATAATACGTTCAGAATCATTCATATAGCATCCTCCTTTTTTAACATATATATTTTGTCCGTCTATTTCTAAAAAATGTATGTTAACCTAAAGTTAGGAAATAAGAAAGGAATGGAAAATGAGACGTATTTATCCCGCATTAACGGGCAGTAAGACCCCCACCTCAAAATTTAGCGAGAGCAAAGAAGTTAGGTGGGGATCAACTGCCCGTAAAAGCCCGATTGGTTCAACTAATAATCAGTGGGGGATGAACAAAACCCCCCACTGATTAAAGTTTCACTTTATTTTATAGGGCTAATTTTGTACACGCTAATTGTATTGTATGTTGCATTCCCAAACGTATTTTCATTTGGAAATGTAGAAACAGTACATGTTGCGATATTTATTTTTTCTCTATTTCTAGTAGATTGCTGTATTTCAATATGGCTTTCGAAAAGAAAACATGTACAAGATAAAAAAGAAATGGAACGGAAAAAGAGAAAACGTTCATTTTGGATGATGACGTACTGTTTGTCTTTAGTGCTTACTGCTGCTTTTTTTAGTGAGCATATTCCATTAGAAAGATTAAATATTGGATTTGGAGCGTTCGTATTCGCATACTATTTTTTTATGCACTTTCTTCCTTATATGAAAGAAAAGCGAGGAGAAGAGGAAAATCCGCTTGTAGAAGAAGCGAAAGAACAAGAGCATAAGAGAATAGAAGGGGATATAAAGAAACTTGGAGAACAAAAATGGTATTTAAAATCAAAAATCATATATGTTCTTTGTTTCATTACGCCGCCAATTGGCTATTTGTCCGTCTTCTTACTTCGTAAAAAAATGACAGAAGATGCAAAGCAAGCATACTTAACGGTTGCGACGATTATGATGGCATTATGGTCTTTGAAGTTTCTTCCTCCCTATGTATTAGCAATTACTGTTGTTATTGTGGCTTGTCTTGTATTTATAGTGAAATATGTGAAATGAAAAACACCAAGCCCATGTGGACTTGGTGTTTTATCTATAAATTAAAGATCACCTTGCTCCTCATCACCACGAACAACAAGGACATCGCATTTCGCATAGCGAATAATATGTTCAGAGACGCTACCGATTAGGAAGCGTTCAACAGCATTTAAACCAGTCGCACCACACATAATTAAATCTACTTTATGGTTTGGAGCGATTTCTTTTGAAATTTTAGATTTAGGGTTACCAAATTCTAATACAGTTTCAATTTTTTTAAGACCAGCTTCAAGCGCAGTTTTTTTGTAGTCTTCTAATAAGTCTTCTGCAAATAGATTTGCACGTTCAGCAATTGCACGGCTATAAGCCTCTACTGCTGAGTACGCTTTTACATCAACGATATGAGCGATTGTTAATGTTGCATTGTTGCGCTTTGCGACTTGAATTGCTTTTTTAAAGGCTTTTTCTGCTTCTTTAGAACCATCCACCGCGATTAAAATATTTGTATATGTATTATTCATAGTAAATTCCTCCCAATCTGTTTTATAACTGTTTACAACTTAATTATAAAACAAATTTTGGTAACGTGCTTGCCAGAAACGTTACAGAATTTTGAAAACTCTGTTTCAATTCATTTTAGTTGTAATTGGAGCGAGAACTTGTTACATATGAAGTATAGCAATTTAAAAGGAGGCATGTTTGTGAGACACGCGCTCATTACAGCCGGTACGAAAGGTTTAGGAAAGCAAGTAACAGAAAAGTTATTGGCTAAAGGATATTCAGTAACAGTAACGTATCATAGCGATATCACGGCTATGGAAAAGTTGAAAGAAACATATAAAAATATGGAAGAGCGTCTACAATTCGTGCAAGCGGATGTCACGAAAAAGGAAGATTTACATAAAATAGTAGAAGAAGCGATAAGCCGTTTTGGCAAAATTGATTTCTTAATTAATAATGCTGGTCCATATGTATTTGAACGAAAAAAGTTAGTTGATTATGAAGAAGATGAATGGAATGAAATGATTCAGGGAAATTTAACAGCGGTATTTCATTTATTAAAACTTGTCGTTCCGGTCATGAGAAAACAGAGCTTTGGCCGTATTATTAATTACGGATTTCAAGGGGCGGATAGTGCACCGGGATGGATTTATCGTTCAGCTTTTGCAGCGGCCAAAGTAGGACTTGTTTCATTAACGAAAACAGTTGCTTATGAAGAAGCGGAGTATGGTATTACTGCGAACATGGTATGTCCTGGTGATATTATTGGCGATATGAAAGAGGCAACTATTCAAGAAGCACGTCAGCTAAAAGAGCATAACACACCGATTGGTAGATCTGGAACAGGTGAAGATATTGCAAGAACCATTTCGTTTTTATGTGAGGACGATTCCGATATGATTACCGGTACAATTATTGAAGTGACTGGTGCAGTGGATGTTATTCATAGACATCGATAGAATAAAATAAGATGAAGTTTCAAATAATTGGACAGTTTATCCATTGTGCTGAGAGGTGCGGATAATACTGTCTTTTAATATAAAATTAAATCTATCGGAAAACTTGTATTATTTTTTTGTCAAATATTGAGATATTATGTTAAAATATAAGAGCGTAGAAAGCGCTTTAAAAAATGATTCAGGGGTCATTTCATAACTCAAGGGGGAACTAATCATGCGTATCGGTATTCCAACAGAAATTAAAAACAATGAAAACCGTGTGGCAATGACGCCAGCGGGAGCAGTACATTTAGTACAAAATGGTCATGAAGTTTTTGTTCAAAAAGGAGCAGGTTTAGGATCTGGTTTTACGGATGAAGAATACGTACAAGCTGGTGCGAAACTTGTAGAAACTGCTGAAGAAGCATGGAATCAAGATATGGTTATGAAGGTAAAAGAGCCAGTAGCAAGTGAATACGGCTATTTCCGTGAAGGTTTAATTTTATTCACATACTTACACTTAGCTCCAGAACCAGAATTAACGAAAGCATTAATCGATAACAAAGTTGCATCAATTGCATACGAAACAGTACAATTAGACAATCGTTCTTTACCATTACTTGCACCTATGAGTGAAGTAGCTGGTCGTATGTCTGCACAAATCGGTGCACAATTCCTTGAGAAAAACAAAGGCGGTAAAGGTATTTTACTTGCAGGCGTTCCAGGGGTAAAACGCGGCAAAGTAACAATCATCGGCGGTGGTCAAGCTGGTACAAATGCAGCTAAGATTGCAGTAGGTTTAGGTGCAGATGTAACAATCATTGACTTAAGTGCAGAACGTCTTCGTCAATTAGATGATATTTTCGGTAACCAAGTAAAAACATTAATGTCTAATCCATACAACATTGCAGAAGCTGTTAAAGAATCTGACCTTGTTATTGGAGCAGTATTAATTCCAGGTGCAAAAGCGCCAAAACTTGTAACTGAAGAAATGATTCAATCAATGGAACCAGGTTCTGTCGTTGTAGATATTGCGATTGACCAAGGTGGTATTTTCGAAACAACTGATCGTATTACAACTCATGACAACCCAACTTACGAAAAACATGGCGTTGTTCATTATGCAGTTGCTAATATGCCAGGTGCGGTTCCACGTACGTCAACTCTTGCATTAACAAACGTAACAGTACCATATGCAGTACAAATTGCGAACAAAGGCTATAAAGATGCTTGCCTAGGCAACTCTGCATTATTAAAAGGTATTAACACATTAGATGGATATGTAACATTCGAAGCAGTTGCAGAAGCTCACGGCTTACAATACGCTGATGCGAAAGAGTTACTTGAAAAAGCTCCTGCTTTATCATAATAGAAATACATTTGAGACCTTCCTTTTCATAAGGAGGGTCTTTTTTATATGGGGAAATAACATGTGAATAATTGTTATTTATTGGTGTAAATCGATTTTTATTATGATAATTTAGAATTATATAATAAAAGAGGGGATTCAATGGGGAGTAAAAAAAGGAAGCAAAAGCAAGCTAAAAGACAAAAGTACATAAAGAAAAAACAGGAACAGAACATACCTTTTTCACAAAAAGTAGTCATTATGATAGAAAAAACATTCCGGTATATTTGTATGGCTCTGTATGTAATTTTGTGTATGTATTCATTTGGAGTGTTTTACAGTTTTGGGATAACTCCCAATATTATTGAGAGCATTCTAGAATTTATACTTGTTGTAATAGAATTAGCCTTATTCGTTATACTCTTTGCTACAGTATGGCCTAGTCATGAAAGTAAAAAAGATAGAAAAAGAAGCAAAAAATCTTCATACGCTTCAAGCTCATCAAGTGGATTCGGTCACTACAGTAGCAGTGATTGTAGTAGCTCAAGTGATGGTGGAGATTAAGTTAATTTTTCAGAAGAACGACTAACGAAAGGATGGGATGAAATATGGAAACTGTGAACTTAATAGAATTAACAAAAGACATTCAAGATCAACATAAAAACTTCGTCGTTTCAAATATAAACAGTCATTGTTTACGAATCGCTGTATTTACTGGTGAATATGATTGGCACTATCATTCTAATTCGGATGAATTATTTATTGTGCTAGAGGGAGAATTACTTATTGATTTTGAAGATGGAGAAACAGCGGTTTTAAAGCCAAATAATTCTATTTTAATTCCAGCATGTACGATTCATAGAACAAGAGCATTAAAGAGAACGGTAAATCTTTGTTTTGAACATATAGAGGCTGATACGATTAAAGTGGAGCAATTATGAAAAAATTATCTGTAGCCGATTATAGAAAAGTTCTTCCGGTTTTAGAAGGTAATACAAGAACGACGACGTTTGCTTATGCGGTATGTGATCAAATGATAGATGGTGAGGTTTTTATAAACGGGCAATTAACAGCAGGATTAATTATTACAGCTAATGGTATCTATTATTTATTTGGTGATACGGATGATCAAAATTATAACGAAGAGTTATTTTCATATTTAAAAACGGCTATTGAAAAAACAGAGAAGAGATTTACACTGTTCACTTCGAGTGAAGAGTGGGAAATGATGATAGAAGAGCGTTTTAGTAATGTACTTCGGAACATCCCGCGAATGAAATTTCAAAGCGTAACCTTTGAAGAGAGTCAACGAGATTTTAACAAAAATACATATGAAGTGAAGCGTATTGATAGAAGAGATATAGAGCGCAGCAGTGAATTTAAAGAGGAGTACTACAAAGAGTATTGGGGATCAAAAGAAACGTTTTTGAACAGTGGTTTTGGATTTTGTATAGAACAAGATGGGATAATTGTAGCTGAATGTGTCTCAATATTTAACGGGAATGGTTTTGCTGAAATAGATATTGCAACACATGAAGCGCATCAAGGGAAAGGATTAGCTCAAGCTGTTGCGACAAGGTTCATTGAACATTGCATGCAAAATGACATTATACCGAGCTGGGATTGTTATGTAGACAATATTCCTTCGCGAAAATTAGCTAGTAAATTAAGTTTTTATCATCCAATAGAATATAGTTTGTTTGTACGTAAGAAAACGGGGGAATAAAAATGAATGTAGAATTAACAAGATTTAAAGTTAAGCCTGGTAAGAGTCATCGAGTAGATGAATGGATGCAGCTTCTTAATGACAATTTGAAAGAAGTGCTTTTGACATTAAACGACGAAAAAATGTACGTTGAGACAATTTTCCGGGAAATAAGAGATGGAGAAGAGTACTTATATTGGTATTCTGTGCAAGGAGAAGGTGGTATTTTTGTCGAAAATTCGCATCATGAAATTGATAAAAAGCACTTAGCATTTTGGTATGAATGTATCGATGAAGAAGCACCGTCTATTGATATGAAAACAGAAGTTGTTATGATTCAAGATGTTGTGAAGGAAGCGATGAAATAATAGATTGTTATTTTATAACCGTAAAATGATCTTCTTTTTTGTTGGAATATATATTATTGGAGATGCTGTAGGATGAAAATTAGTAATAAATATATCACTCTCGGTGAAATAGAAATAATAAGAGAACCTTTAAATAAATTACATGAATATCATAATAATAAATCAAAACATTTTTCTGGTGATTATCCAAGAATGACATTTGAGGAACGTATTGAAAATTATAAACAGAATTCAAATTACGGAGAATATAGAATTGAATTATTAGTTGAGGCGGAAACAGATGATATATTAGGGTTTTGTATAGCGTATAGTAAAAGTGTAAGCGGAAAGATTGAAGTTTTATTCGTTGATGAAAAATACCGAAGAAACGGATTTGGCTTAAAATTAATGAATAGTGCAGTGGAATGGTTTAAAGCGAAGAAGATAGATGAAATTGAATTAACAGTAGTGTATGGAAATGAAGCTGTATCGTTTTATGAAAAGTTGGAGTTCTATCCTCGTTCAATTATTATGGCAACTAAGTCATAACGATAGTATGGGGAGAGAGGAGTGGGAGTTTTTGCTTCAAAAAAATGATTCATATTTTACTAAAATATATGTGAAAAGCGCATCAAAATGGATGTGCTTTTTATTATGAAAAAATTTATAAAAGCTGCATTTGAATATCTTTAAGTGAAAATAAAGAGGGATATCGAGAATATTTTAGGATAAACTATAAAGTGAAACTTTAATCAGTGGAGTGGTTCATCCCCCACTGATTATCAGCCCTCACCAATCGGGCTTTTACGGGCAGTCCGCCCCCCACCTAATTTCTTTGCTTCCGCTGAATTTTGATGTGAGGTCTTACTGCCCGTTAATGCGGGATAAAGAAATAAAAAACACCAAACCAAAAGACTTACCAATATACGGTATAGTCGTAACAGGAAAAACAGAGGATTTACAAAGTTTACAAGGGTCACCGTATATTAAGGCTGCTGTAAGAGGTGTAACAGTTGAGAAATATTGATTACAAGTAATTAATGTGAATAATCAGAAAATTTATGTTATAATATGGGAAAAGGAGGTTTATATGAGGCAAATACATGGAGCAATTTATATTTACATAACAATGTTTTTCGTGGCGATATCCTATGGATTGGGGCACGTGTATTCGCATCCTATACTAACTTTTTTAAGTGGAGCATGTATGGCGTTTGCGCTTCTTGTCCACCTTTTCTCAGTTTGGATCGTGAAATTTCAATTAAATATTAGTGAAATAGAAGAAGGCACTTTTTGAGTGGCCTTCTTTTTTAATAATATTTTGGAAGCTCTTGTAGCAATTTTTCAATTTCGTATTCAGTTTCTTTACATATAGACATTGTACGTAATCTGAAAAATAAGCTACGTAAGAAAGATTTTGTATTTCCATATAGAAACTCGTACGATTCAATAGGTAGTACTTGTTTTTGGACCGGTAATTGAGCTGCTAAGTCACGAAGGGCTAATATGAGTATTTCTTCTTTTAGGTCATTTTGCAGCATTGCGACAATCGGATAAACGAGACGCTCGTCTTCTTCATATTTGTAGTAGATAGAATGGACAAAAACTTTGTTTAACAAAGTTTTTAATATCTCTTCGTAATGTAAAGTTTCTAGTTTAGGATTATGAACAAGCGCCTCAAATGTATCGGAAGCATGAGCGATACTATGTGCCCAGCCGTGGTCTGGAACATATCCGCGGAAATCATGTTCATTGTTCATATATAGAATTAATTGATCTTTTACATTTGAAATATCAGTTTGTGATAAGAAATTATGATTTGTATCTGCATCTATAATGAGCGCAATTAATAAGGTGGTAAATGCGCGAGTAAATACAGCATCTTCGTCATCTGAATGAATTTTATACAATAAATATTTTTCACCGATGCTTTCTAATAATAGTTTCTGTAATTGTGTGTGTGAAAGGTAGTCCTTCTTGATGAGATGATAAAAAGTAGAGTAGATGAGTTTGTCCCTTAAATAGCTATCAGTATCGCCAATATGTTCAAGCATATTAGAACTTAAAGAATCAATGTTAAGTGTGTTATCCAGTATGTAATTATTATTACGAATTTCTTCTAATTGTTGTTGTAACATATAAACCCTCCTATTTTAGAAAATTCTGTATTTAAATAGTATAATAAAAGGAAGGAATAGGCAATGAAGTGAAACTTTAATCAGTGGGGGATTCCCCACCTAACTTCTTTGCTTTCACCGAATTTTGATGTGGGGATCTTACTGTCCGTTAATACGGGATAAATAAGTGTTTTTGAATGGAGGGGGCATTATGAAGAGAGCATTATTCTTTTTCATTAGTATTTTCTTTTTAGGGAGTTGTTCGATTTGGTATGTTACTTTTTCTAGCGAGGGCAAAAGTTGGACGGGACAATATAAGGGCCATATTAAGGACGACAGTGAAGATGGAGTGTTTACGTTTCAGTACAAAGGCGGAGATGGGAATACAGAATTTAAAAATTTAGAGATTGCTATTAATGGAGCCTTTAGCACAATGACACAAACGTCAGAAAATCATAAAGGAGCAAAGATTGAAATGAAATCATCTTGTGTAAGTTGTGCGCCTTTATCTAAAGATGAACCGATAGAGGTTTTGATTAAATGGGATGATAAGTATGAGGAGAAGATGGTGTTAAATTTGAAATAGCCTAGAGTAAGGAGTTAAAAATGAATAGGCATATGAAAAAATTAATGTTTATAAGTGTATTTCTAATCATATTATCAGCTTGCACTACAAAACAAGTAGAGGTAAAAAAAGTACCTAAAGAAGGGTATATCATATTAAGAAATGACACGGTGTTTTTTGCCGATGATAAAACGTTTGAAACAAAAGTAGAGTTGCAACATTATATAGAACAACAAATGAATAAAGAGCATCCATCACATATAGTCTTGAGCTTTAAGGACAAAGACGCATATAAACAGTTAAAAACAGGGGATAAAATAAAAGTATGGTTTTCTCAAATACTTGAAAGTTATCCAGCAAAAATGATTGTAGAGAAATTTGAAATAGTAGAGAAATAGAAAAAGGCAGCAACCAAGCTGCCTTTTTTGTTATTTTACAAATTGTAATTCTTTCGGGAACTTCGTTAAAATTTCTGATCCGTCTTTTGTGATGTAAATATCATCTTCAATACGAACGCCACCTACGTTTGGTACGTAAATACCTGGCTCGATTGTGAAGACCATACCTTCTTTTAATGGAGACTCGTTGCCAGCTTTTACATCTGGATATTCGTGTACGCTAATTCCAAGTCCGTGACCAAGGCGGTGCGGGAAGAAGTCACCGTAACCTGCATCTGCGATAACAGAACGAGCAGCGTTGTCGATTGCGCCAAGTGTAACACCTGGTTTACATGCTTCAACTGCTTGTAGTTGTCCAGCAAGTACAGTGTTGTAAATGCGAGTTTGTTCTTCAGAAATCTCGCCGAATGCTACTGTACGTGTAATATCAGAGCAATAACCTTCAATGATTACACCTAAATCAAATAGTACGAAATCACCGCGCTTCATTTTGTTTGCACCAGGAATACCGTGTGGAAGAGCAGAGTTTGCACCCGCTAATACCATCGTATCAAATGACATTTTATGTATGCCTTTTGTTTTTAATTCGTGTTCAATAATTGCTAATACTTCTAGCTCGCTACGGTTTTCTTTAATTGCATTTACACCAACTTCAACAGCGTAGTCCGCCATTTTAGCTGCTTCGCGTAAAATAGAAAGTTCTTTTTCATCTTTAATTAAACGAAGTTCGCGAACTTTTTCCTCAGCTGATTTGAAAGCTGCATTTGGGAATAATTTCGTTAATTCTTCGTAGCGCTCTACGTTTAAATGTTCTTTTTCAATTGCAACTGCATTTGCATTGATGCCGCGGTCTTTAATTGCTTTTGCAATCATATCCCATGGTCTGTCAGTATCAGTAAATCCGATAATTTCATGTGCCCAGCCAGCGTTACGTGCTTGACCTTCTTCCATTTTAGGACAAATTAAAATAGGTTCTTTTTCTTGGAATACAAACATACCAAGTAATCTTTCATGCGGTTCACAGTAGAAGTTCGTCATGTAGAAGACGTTCGGTGTAGAAGTTAAGAACGCAGCTTCTACGTTTTTTTCTTTTAGCCATTGCATTAAATTTTCTAATCTAGCATTCATCGATTGGCACCCCCGAGATATTTAATTACAAATATAACTTTAACTCGGAAGAAAGCGTTATGACAAGTAAATAGATGTTAGAAAAGACAGGGAATAGAGAAATCATGTAGAATAAAAAGTGAGAATGTGAATAGGGGAGGAATGTAATAATGAAAGTATCTTATCATGGACATTCAGTTGTGAAAATTGAGGCGAATGGAAAAGTTATTTTAATTGACCCGTTTTTAACAGGTAATCCGAAAACAGATTTAAAAGCTGAAGATGTAAAAGTGGATGCAATCCTTTTATCGCATGGACACGGTGATCATGTTGGAGATACAGTAGAACTTGCGAAGAAAAATAATGCAGTTGTTGTAGCGCCATTTGAACTAGCAACATTTTTAAGTTGGCAAGGTGTAAATACACATCCGATGCATATTGGTGGTTCACATGAATTTGACTTTGGAAAAGTGAAGTTTACACAAGCATTCCACGGCTCTAGTTATATTGATGAAGCAAATAAGACGATTACATATACAGGTATGCCAGCAGGTATTTTATTTACAGCAGAAGAGAAAACAGTGTACCACGCAGGAGATACTGCACTATTCTCTGATATGAAGTTAATTGGGGAATTAAATAAAGTTGATCTAGCATTTTTACCAATTGGTGATAATTTCACAATGGGACCAGAAGATGCTGTACTAGCGGCAAAATGGATTAATTCGAAAACTGTTGTACCGATGCATTACAATACGTTCCCAGTTATTGAACAAGATCCATATCAATTTGTAGAAAAGCTACAAAATTGTACAGGGAAAGTATTAGAAGCTGGAGAAAGTATTACACTATAGAAAAGAAACCCTTCATTTGAAAAGAAAAGTGAAGGGTTTTTTACGTGTGTAGGACAGCTTTTAATGCTTGTATTTGTTTTGGTGATTCTTTTCTTTTTGTACGTGGTTGTTCAGGTGTTTCATTCAATTCCATTGCAACTTTTTTCCCATCTACGAAAGCTAAAAATATAGCACCTACAACCTCTAAAAATTTTTTCATCATGTGTACGCTCCTTTGTTTTATTTCTTGTCTTCATTGTATAGGGAATCAAGTGGGCGAACTATCGAATGAGATGACAATAGCATTACATTGTTGTAATAGAATGACTGGTGGAATGTAAGGGTCATTTTGTTATAAAAAAAATAGTACAGGTATGCAAAGAGAGAGTGTAACAGTTTTGAAAATATAGTATACTGAAAGTACAACACATGAAGAATTTAGGGAAAAGAAAGTATGGTGAAACCATTTGGCTACCAAGCATAACCAAATTTTAGAACATATTAATAGCCTGCCAGTAGGCCATAAAATTTCTGTAAGACAAATTGCGAAAGATTTGAGTGTAAGTGAAGGGACAGCTTACCGTGCAATTAAAGATGCAGAAAATAAAGGATATGTTAGTACAATTGAACGTGTCGGAACAATTCGAATTGAACAAAAGAAGAAAGAAAATATCGAAAAACTGACATATGCAGAAGTCGTTAACATTGTCGACGGTCAAGTACTTGGAGGCAGAGAAGGACTACATAAAACATTAAATAAATTTGTAATCGGAGCTATGAAATTAGAAGCGATGATGCGCTATACAGAAGCTGGGAATTTACTCATTATTGGTAACCGTACGAATGCACATCAATTAGCGCTAGAAACTGGAGCCGCTGTATTAATTACGGGTGGATTTGATACGGAAGATCATGTGAAGAAATTAGCAGACGAATTAAAGCTGCCGATTATTTCAAGTAGCTACGATACATTTACGGTCGCAACGTTAATTAACCGTGCAATTTATGATCAACTGATTAAGAAAGAAATTGTACTTGTTGAGGATATTTTAACACCAATTGAAGAAACGTTATATTTAAAGCCACATGATACAGTACAGCAATGGCATGCATATAACGAAGAGACAATGCACGGAAGATATCCAATTGTCGATGAAAATAAAAAAGTGCTAGGAATCGTAACTTCAAAAGACATGATCGGTGTAGCGAAAGAAACACCAATTGATAAAGTAATGACAAAACACCCAATTACAGTGAATGGTAAAATGTCTGTCGCAGCTGCGGCACGTATGATGGTGTGGGAAGGAATTGAATTACTTCCTGTCGTTGAGGAAGGAAATAAACTGCAAGGTATCATTAGCCGTCAAGATGTACTTCAGGCACTGCAAATGATTCAACGTCAGCCACAAGTTGGAGAAACAATTGATGATATCGTAACGAATCAATTTATGACGCCAAAAGAAGCGAAAAATGAGCATCTATATCAATTTTCGGTGACGCCGCAAATGACGAATTCAATCGGAACGTTATCGTACGGTGTATTTGCAACAATTGTGACAGAAGCGACAAATCGCGTCATTCGTGCGCAAAAGAAAAGCGATTTAATTGTTGAAAACTTAACAATTTATTTCGTGAAGCCGGTTCAAATTGATAATGTTGTATCCGTTCATCCGAAAGTATTAGAAATCGGGCGTAAATTTGGTAAGGTCGATGTAGAGGTGCATCATGAAGGTAATGTCGTTGGAAAAGCATTACTTATGGTTCAGTTAATTGATAAATAAAAAGATGGAACAAATCGTTTTGATTTGTTCCATTTTTTTTTGTTGTTTTAAATTTGAAAGGCATGATTTTAGATGAGAGTTTTAGTGAAATATGTATGGGATGGAGTGGAAAAGTAACACGATAAAAGACAGAATAGTAATTTAATTTTGGTATATATTGTGTTATGATTATATTGTAAGAAAATGGATTTCTGGAAGGTGGTATACATTATGTCGTCAGCCGTACTCTTTTTTGGTAGTATCGCACTATTTTACTTTCTTGTAATGATACCGATCCAATATTTATATTTACAAGGTTTACATGAAAAAAAGGAAAAGACAGGATTATCTCAGCGAGAGCTATATGAAAAAATGTCTTTTGGAGAAGAACAATTACATTTTCACGTACAAGGTAACCCATTTAATATACCATCTGCGTTTGTTGCATATATGATTTTGAAAGTTAAGGGTCGTAAAAAAGCATCACAATATTGATGCTTTTTTTATGTTGCTTCATAGACTTCGGCTTCTTTAACTGCTAATGGTAAGAAGTGTTTGTATTGGCGAAACCCATTAAATACACTTGCACTACCAAATAGAACGAATAAAATACCAACGATAATACGAGCGGTTGAAAGTTCTAAAAAGAATTGGTTTACCCCGAAAAATAAAACGAATGAACCGAGTGCCATTGCGGATTTTCCTGAGAGCCAACCTTTTTCCATTGGGCGGTTTGTACGAAAGTATTTTGTTTTGTAAAAGAGGTACAACATAAATGAGACGATAATACAGAAGACTAATACTGGCATAATGAACACTCCCATCGCTTTGTGAAAAATAATAGAAAAGAAAAAGAAATATCTAAACTTTCTAACTTCTATTATAAAGCAATTGTTCGCATGTATGAAATACTTTCCGTTATAATGGAGGATAAAGTGAAGAAGTTGATTAAAAAGGAGATTATACATATGCATGAGCAAATTTTAGGAGCAATTAAAGAGTTTGATACAATTATTATTCATCGCCACGTGCGTCCGGACCCAGATGCATTAGGTTCACAGGGTGGCCTTGGTACAATTCTACAAGGATCGTTTCCAGAGAAAAATATTTATACGGTTGGGTACAATGAACCGTCGTTAGCGTACTTAAGAGTAATGGATGATATTGAAGATAGTGTATACGAAAATGCGCTTGTTATCGTTTGTGATACTGCGAATCAAGAACGTGTTGATGATCAACGCTATACAAAAGGGAAAATGTTAATTAAAATTGATCATCATCCAAATGAAGATCCATATGGAGATATTACGTGGGTAGATACGGCAGCGAGTTCTACAAGTGAAATGATTTATGAGTTTTACACGTATGGAAAAGATAAAGGATTAAAAATAACAAAAGAAGCAGCTCGCCTTATTTTAGCTGGAATTGTTGGGGACACAGGTCGTTTCTTATTCCCGAATACAACAGCAAAAACACTTCGTTACGTAAGTGAGCTTGTTGATATGGGTGTGAAATTCACAGATTTATACAATGAAATGTATAAGACAAAAGAAAAAATTGCTCGTTTAAACGGTTATATTTTACAAAACTTTACGATGGTAGAAGAAGGAGCAGCTTACATTAAATTAACGAAAGAAGTATTAGAAGAGTTTGATGTACTTTCTTCTGAAGCATCTGGTGTTGTTGGAGCACTTGGCAATATTGATGGATTAAAGGCGTGGGTTCTATTTTTAGAGGAAGACGACGTAATTCGTGTTCGTCTTCGTTCAAAAGGACCAGTTATAAACAAATTAGCAATGCAATATAACGGTGGAGGACACCCGATGGCTTCTGGTGCGAAGGCATCTTCTTGGGAAGAAGCGGATCGTCTTTTTGCTGATTTACGTGAGATTTGTAAATAAGAGATTATATGTTAGAACGAAAAGAAGGAGCGGCGCTAAAGCCCTCCTTCTTTATTTTTCTTTCTCTATAGTAATGCTAATTTCAAGCACTGTATCAAAAGATATTGTATCGACTTTAAAACGGTATAGCCGATCGTAATGTTTGTACGTCTTGTTTTCGATTACCTTTTTGAGTAGGTCTTTATTTTTTGCGATACTTTGAATGTTTTTCGTTAAAAGATGCTGGAGATCATTATGGATAGATGTAGTCATATTTTCGAGTGTAAGATTGTCTAAATCGTATTTTTCTCGATTGATAAGTTTTATTTTAATCTCTTGAATGGTTAAGAGCCGTTTATTTTCAGTGTTCAATTTTTCTTGATCTTCGAGAAGGACGTGGAGTTTTGCTTCTTGTTTTTCTATAATTTCTCTTTGTTCTGCTATTTTACTAGCTTGTTCTTCTTGAAAAACACCGTATATGTACAAAAAAATAAACCAGCTCAACACGCCTCCAACAGCAGCACCAGCTAATACTAAGTACCATCTTTTTGCTGTATTGGCACTTGGTACTCTCATACATGTTCCTGCGTTAGCCATTTAATAATAATGAGACCTGTTTGCATACCACCAGTTGCGAAAAAAATAAGGAGAATTTGTTTTACGATATCTTTCATATCTCCGCCAAAGAAACTTCTTTCAAAGCTATAAAAGGTATCGAATGTTCCGCCGATTGCTGCAACGAGTGCCCAAATTCTTAAATTTTGGGCGAATTGATTAATGTAAGTTAGAGCTGGTTTTCCGATAAGAAACGCACCAAATCCACCAATTAATGAACCGCCAAGTATAACCCCAAAGGCAATAAAATAACTAATAATAAGCAGAGAGAAAAAAGTATGTTCTCTTACATCCATCGTCATTCCCCTTTCTTCTTCATATATATGGACAAAGTATAAGAAGTATGTTTTGATTTCCGCTTTCCTCATCACCTATAATAAAAGTAGTCAAATAGGTAAAGAGAGGGTACAACAGTGAAGTTTGTGCATTTACAATGTCAAACCGTTTTTAGTTTATTAAAAAGTGCTTGTAAAATTGATGAGCTTGTAGTCAGGGCGAAAGAACTTGGTTTCTCATCGCTGGCTATTACGGATGAAAATGTTATGTATGGCGTTATTCCGTTTTATAAAGCATGTAAGAAACATGGTATACAGCCTGTTATTGGATTAACCGCTTCTATTTTTAGTGAAGAAGAAGAAAGGTCTTATCCGCTTGTATTACTTGCTGAGAATGAAATAGGCTACCAAAATTTATTAAAGATTTCTAGCAGTATTATGACAAAGTCCAAAGAAGGTATTCCTAAGAAGTGGCTTGCGCATTATGCGAAAGGATTAATTGCTATTTCACCAGGTAAAGATGGCGAAATTGAGCAATTATTACTAGAAGACAATGAGAGTCAGGCTGAAGAAGTAGCTCGAACATATCAAAATATGTTCGGCCATTTTTATATGAGTTTGCAGCATCATGCAATTCAAGATGAGTTGCTTTTACAAGAGAAGCTACCTGAATTTATTAGTAGGGTTAATATTCCAGTCGTTGCAACAAACGATGTGCGTTATATCAATCAAAGTGACGCACTTGTTCACGAATGTTTACTATCTGTTGAAAGTGGAACGAAAATGACTGATCCAGATAGGCCGAGGCTGAAAACAGATCAATATTATTTAAAATCATCGGATGAAATGGAAGCACTATTTTCCCATGCGCCGGAAGCAATCCAAAATACAATAAAAATTGCAGAGCGTTGCCAAGTAGAAATACCGTTCCATGTAAATCAACTTCCGAAGTTTCCTGTTCCGTCTAACGAAACGAGTGATATATACTTGCGTCGTGTTTGTGAAGAAGGTTTGCGGAAACGATATGGTGCGCCGAAAGAAGTGCATATAAAGCGTTTGGATCATGAATTAAATGTTATTTCTCGTATGGGATTTAGTGATTATTTCCTCATCGTATGGGATTTTATGAAGTATGCACATGAAAATCATATTTTAACAGGACCAGGTCGTGGATCGGCAGCTGGTTCACTCGTCTCATACGTATTAGAAATTACAGATATTGATCCGATTGAATACAATCTATTATTTGAAAGGTTTTTAAATCCTGAACGTGTGACGCTTCCAGATATTGATATTGATTTTCCAGACGTAAGACGTGATGAGATGATTCGCTATGTGAAAGATAAATACGGTCAGCTTCGTGTTGCGCAAATTGTAACGTTTGGTACGCTTGCAGCAAAAGCAGCAATTAGAGACATTGCCCGCGTAATGGGGCTTCCGCCACGAGATATTGATATATTTTCAAAACTTATCCCATCAAAGCTCGGTATAACGTTAAAAGATGCATATGAAGAATCACAATCACTTCGTGAGTTTATACAAGGGAATCTTCTGCATGAGCGTGTGTTTGAAATCGCAAAACGTGTAGAAGGTTTACCACGTCATACGTCTATTCATGCGGCTGGCGTTATTATGAGTCAAGAACCGTTAACAGGCAGTGTAGCAATTCAAGAAGGACATAACGATGTTTATGTTACGCAATATCCAGCTGATGCGCTAGAAGAACTTGGGTTGCTTAAGATGGACTTTTTAGGGTTACGTAATTTAACGTTACTTGAAAATATTATAAAATTTATCGCGAACAAAACAGGGAAAGAAATCGATATAAGAAACTTACCTCTTCAAGATGAAAAGACGTTCCAATTATTAGGGAGAGGGGATACAACAGGTGTATTCCAGCTTGAGTCAGGTGGTATGCGAAATGTACTTCGCGGGTTAAAACCGAATGAGTTTGAAGATATCGTAGCTGTTAACTCGTTATACAGACCGGGGCCGATGGAACAGATACCGACCTTTATTGAATCGAAACATGGAAAAAGAAAAATTGAATATTTACATCCGGATTTAAAGCCAATTTTAGAAAGAACATACGGCGTCATTGTATACCAAGAACAAATTATGCAAATTGCATCGAAGTTAGCAGGGTTTTCGCTCGGAGAAGCAGATTTACTGCGCCGTGCAGTGAGTAAAAAAAATCGTGATATTTTAGATCAGGAACGTAAGCATTTTGTCCAAGGGTGTTTGCAAAATGGTTATGATGAGACGTCTGCTGAGAAAATTTATGATTTAATTGTAAGATTTGCGAATTACGGTTTTAACCGAAGTCACGCTGTAGCTTACAGTATGATCGGATATCAGCTTGCCTATTTGAAAGCGAACTATACGCTGGAATTTATGACGGCATTATTATCAAGCGCAATTGGAAATGAAGATAAAATTGTACAGTATATACGAGAAACGAAGCGGAAAGGCTTTCACGTTTTGCCGCCGTCTCTTCAGAGAAGTGGTTACAACTTCCAAATAGAAGGGAATGCGATACGTTACAGTTTACTTTCGATCCGAAATATTGGAATGGCTACAGTGACGGCATTATTAGAAGAACGAAAGAAAAAAATGTTCGAAGATTTGTTTGAATTTTGTCTCCGTATGCCGTCAAAGTTTGTGACGGAGCGCAATTTAGAAGCTTTCGTCTGGTCCGGATGTTTTGATGATTTTGGTGTTTCGAGAACGAATTTATGGAAAAGTATTAAAGGGGCATTAGAGTACGCGAATCTCGCACGTGATTTAGGAGATGCTGTTCCAAAATCAAAATACGTACAAGGAGAAGAGCTATCTTTTATTGAACAACTAAATAAAGAGAAGGAAGCACTTGGCTTTTATTTATCAAGTTATCCGACAGCGCAGTATGTAAAGTTAGCAAAAGAATTAGAAATTCCATCTCTCGCTCAGGCGATGCGACACAAGAAAAAAGTACAAAGAGCTATTGTGTATATAACAAGTGTGAGAGTGATTCGTACGAAAAAGTTTCAAAAGATGGCATTTATTACATTCTGTGATCAAAATGATGAAATGGAAGCAGTCCTCTTCCCGGAAACGTATATACATTTCTCGGACAAGTTACAAGAAGGAGCAATTGTTTTAGTTGACGGTACGATTGAGCTAAGAAATCATAAGCTGCAATGGATTGTAAATGGTCTATATCCGCTAGAGGAAATGGATGTTTATGAAGAAAAGAAAGACGCATCTGTTTACGTGAAATTGCCGTCTCAGTATGAGAAAAAGCTTTTAAATCAGGTTACGAAAATATTGTTCGACTATTCAGGTTTTGCGAAAGTACTAATTTATTATGAAAAGGAACATAAAATGGTACAATTATCTCGGAGTTTATCGATTCATCCAAGTGAAGAATGTTTAGGAGCACTTCGTGAAATTGTCGGGGAAGAAAATGTAGTTGTGAAAATATAATGGACAATTTCCCTACACTTCGATTATTATAGTAGTAGTGTTCGTGGTCAGACCACTTGGAGAAATTGATATCAGCAAGAATAATTTGAGGAGAGTGGATAGTTTGTCAACACTTCGTGAAGAAGCACTTCACATGCATAAAGTGCATCAAGGAAAATTAGAAACTGTATCAAAAGTAAAAGTAGAAAATGCAAAAGATTTAAGTCTTGCATATTCTCCAGGGGTTGCAGAACCTTGTAAAGAAATTTATGACGATAAAAGTAAGGTATATGAATATACGATGAAGGGAAATATGGTAGCAGTTGTGACAGACGGAACAGCTGTACTTGGTCTTGGTAACATTGGACCTGAAGCATCTCTTCCAGTAATGGAAGGTAAAGCTGTATTATTCAAGAGCTTTGCTGGTGTAGATGCATTCCCGATTGCCTTAAATACAAACGATGTAGATAAAATTGTTGAAACTGTAAAATTAATGGAGCCAACTTTTGGCGGCGTTAACTTAGAAGATATCGCAGCACCAAACTGCTTCATTATTGAAGAGCGTTTGAAAAAAGAAACAAATATTCCTATCTTCCATGATGATCAACACGGAACAGCTATCGTAACAGTAGCAGGTCTTGTAAATGCACTGAAATTAGTTGGAAAGAAAATGTCTGACATTAAAGTTGTCGCAAATGGCGCAGGTGCAGCAGGTATTGCAATTATTAAACTTTTATATCGCTATGGTGTACGCGACATTATTATGTGTGACCGTAAAGGGGCAATCTATGATGGTCGTCCTACAGGTATGAATCCGGTGAAGGATGAAGTTGCAAAATATACAAATAAGAATCGTATAGAAGGTTCTTTAGCTGATGTTGTACATGGTGCGGACGTATTCATTGGTGTATCTGCAGAAGGTGCATTAACAGAAGAGATGGTTCGTACAATGAATGACGATGCGATTATTTTTGCAATGGCGAATCCGGTTCCAGAAATTATGCCAGAATTGGCAAAAGCAGCGGGCGCAGCTGTTGTTGGAACAGGTCGTTCTGACTTCCCGAACCAAGTAAATAATGTACTGGCGTTCCCTGGTATTTTCCGCGGTGCACTTGACGTACATGCGACACAAATTAACGAAGAAATGAAGATGGCAGCTGTACAGGCTATTGCTGAGCTTGTAGCAGAAGATGAGTTGAATGCAGACTATATCATTCCGGCACCATTTGACGCGCGTGTAGCGCCTCAAGTAGCGGCTTACGTTGCAAAAGCAGCAATGGAGACAGGAGTAGCTCGCCGTCAAGTAGATCCAAATGAGATCGCTGAAAAAACAAAACAATTAGCGCTGATTGGTAAAGAATAAGCGAGGAATTTCCATTGACATCATCAAATACAAAAGTATATCTCGAAATTGTAAAAAAAATCCGTTCCATTATGGAAGAGGATGGATTGGTAGCGGGGGATCGTTTGCCGTCTGAGCGTGAGTTAAGTTCACGCTTAAACGTAGGACGTTCCTCTGTAAGAGAAGCATTGCGTGCTTTAGAACTGGTAGGATTGATTGAAACGAGACGTGGTGAAGGGACATTTATTCGAAACTTTTATGATAACGGCCTTGTACAATTAATTGCTCCGTTCTTACTGCAAGATGAGAAAACAATTCGTGATTTATTACAAACGAAACGATTGCTTGAGAAAGATATGATTCGAATTGTATGTAATTTACCGAAAGAAACGTTTTCTAAAGTACTAAGTAGATTACACCAAGTACTTGAAGGAAATGAAAACTCAATCCCAACGCTTCATCAAACGTTCTTTAAAACACTTATTGAACAAGTCGATAATTATTTACTATATCGCATTTGGATGATCGTAAATGATTACGTAGCAACTCTTTCTTGTAAAGTTTCAAGAGATTCTATCGATATGTATAGAAAGCTTTATGCTACTTTGGAAGAAAAACAAGAAAATGATGCACTAAAAATTTACGATGAATTAGTAGAGAATATACAGTTTCACTCGTAATGTATAAAATTTGTCGAAATGACCATGACACGTTATGACAAACATTCTACCGCTTAGCGGTTAAAGTTAAACGTAAAGAGTGAGGTTATTAGACAGATTGAGAAGATAAGGCTAACATCAAACTTTGGTGTTAGCCCCATTTTCTTCTTACGCTAACCTTAGCTCTCAACGAAGGGGGTCAAATTGTGCTAAGAGATTTATTCGTGAAAAAGAAAAAGTACGCTGCAATACCTTCAGAACAAGTACGAAAAGATGTACCAGATGGCGTTATGACAAAATGTCCGGAATGTAAAAAAATCATGTATACGAAAGAACTTCTAAAAAATTTAAAAGTATGTGTGAATTGTGGATATCATCATCCTATGAATGCATGGGAACGTCTTGATAGTATATTGGACGAAGGGTCATTCCGTGAGTATGACAAAGAAATGGTTTCATTAAATCCACTCGAGTTTCCAGGTTATGAAGAGAAACTAGAGAGCGATCGTAAGAAGACTGAATTAAACGAAGCGGTTGTAACTGGTGAAGGAACAATTGATGACATGCTTGTTGTTGTTGCAGTAATGGATTCTCGTTTTCGAATGGGGAGCATGGGCTCTGTGGTAGGAGAAAAAATCGCCCGTGCGGTTGAAAAGGCGTACGACTTACAAGTTCCATTTATTATCTTTACTGCTTCGGGTGGTGCCCGTATGCAAGAAGGGATATTAAGTTTAATGCAAATGGCAAAAACAAGCGTAGCTTTGAAAAAGCATAGTAATGCAGGAGGATTATTTATTTCTGTTATGACTCACCCAACGACGGGCGGGGTTTCAGCGAGTTTCGCTTCACTTGGTGATTATAATCTTGCAGAACCAGGTGCACTTATCGGATTTGCTGGTAGACGTGTAATTGAACAAACGGTGCGTGAGAAACTACCGGAAGATTTCCAAACGGCAGAATTCTTACTAGATCATGGTCAATTAGATGCGGTGGTGCATCGTGATGATATGAGAGAATCGCTTCGCAAGATTTTAGAAGTTCATCAAGGAGGGGGAATGGCTGTATGGCAGAGCTAGAATTTGAAAAACCAGTTGTTGAGCTAAGAAATAAGATTCGTGAACTGAAAGACTATACGAAAAACAGCCAGATGGACTTCAGTGAGGAGATTCGTATTTTGGAAGACAAGCTAGAAAATTTAGAGGAAGATATATACGGTAATCTGAAAGTATGGGACCGTGTTCAAATTGCTCGTCATGCAGAACGACCGACAACGCTCGATTATATTGAGCACTTATTTACTGATTTTTTCGAATGTCATGGAGATCGTCTATTTGGCGATGATGCAGCGATTGTCGGCGGCATTGCGAAATATAAAGGGATGCCTGTAACTGTAATTGGGCATCAGCGCGGAAAAGATACGAAAGAAAATATTCGCCGTAACTTTGGAATGCCTCATCCAGAAGGATATCGAAAAGCATTACGCTTAATGAAGCAGGCGGAAAAGTTCAATCGTCCTATTATTTGTTTCATTGATACGAAAGGGGCTTATCCTGGTAAAGCTGCTGAAGAACGTGGTCAAAGTGAAGCTATCGCCCGCAATTTATTTGAAATGGCAGGTTTAACTGTACCTGTTATTTGTATCGTTATCGGTGAAGGTGGTAGTGGCGGTGCGCTAGGCCTTGGAGTGGGAGATTACATTCATATGCTAGAAAATTCCACTTATTCTGTTATTACACCAGAGGGTGCAGCGGCAATTCTTTGGAAAGATGCAGGAAAAGCAAAGGAAGCTGCAGAGGCAATGAAAATTACAGCAGCAGATTTGAAAGAATTAGGTGTAATTGATGAAATTATTCCAGAGGCAAAAGGTGGAGCTCACCGTAATCTTTCGAAACAGTCAGAAAATATAGATTTAATGATTAGAAAAACTTTTGAACAATTAAACGGAATTTCGAAAGATGAATTAATCGAAAAACGTTATGAAAAATATATGAAAATTGGGCAAGTTTCGTTTTCAAACGCTTCCATTGGGATAAAATAAGAAAAGCGTGCGTTCCTCTTCGCGAATGCACGTTTTTATTATGAAAAGACACATCTTCTCCATTGTGTTTTTATATTTTTTCGTGTTATTTTATTATAAGGCAAATAATCTTTATGAGGTGAGTACAAATGAAACGTATTGGTGTATTAACAAGTGGTGGAGATTCACCTGGTATGAATGCTGCCATTCGTGCAGTTGTTCGTAAAGCGATTTTCCATGATATTGAAGTATATGGTATTTACCATGGATACGCTGGATTAATTTCTGGTCACATTGAAAAATTAGAACTTGGTTCTGTTGGCGATATTATCCACCGCGGTGGTACGAAATTATATACAGCAAGATGTCCTGAGTTTAAAGACCCAGAAGTACGACTAAAAGGTATCGAGCAATTAAAGAAACATGGTATCGAAGGACTTGTTGTTATTGGTGGAGATGGTTCTTACCAAGGCGCTAAAAAATTAACTGAACAAGGATTCCCGTGTGTTGGTGTACCAGGTACAATCGACAATGATATCCCTGGAACAGACTTCACAATTGGTTTCGATACAGCTTTAAACACTGTTATTGATGCAATTGATAAAATCCGTGACACAGCTACATCTCATGAACGTACATATGTTATCGAAGTAATGGGACGTCACGCTGGTGATATCGCATTATGGGCTGGTTTAGCTGATGGTGCAGAAACAATCTTAATTCCAGAAGAAGAGTATGACATGGATGATGTTATCGCTCGTCTGAAGCGTGGTAGTGAACGTGGTAAAAAACACAGTATTATCGTTGTAGCTGAAGGTGTTGGAAGTGCAATTGACATCGGTAAGCACATTGAAGAAGCAACAAACTTTGATACTCGTGTAACTGTATTAGGTCACGTACAACGTGGTGGATCACCAAGTGCACAAGACCGTGTATTAGCAAGTCGTCTTGGCGCAAGAGCAGTTGAATTATTAATTGCTGGTAAAGGTGGACGTTGTGTAGGTATTCAAGATAACAAACTTGTTGATCATGATATTATCGAAGCGTTAGCTCAAAAGCATACAATCGATAAAGATATGTATCAATTATCTAAAGAATTATCCATCTAATTGACGTAATGTCAGATATTTGGGAACGGTTTCATAATTTTCGGAGGTGCAATATGCGTAAAACTAAAATTGTATGTACTATAGGTCCTGCTAGTGAAAGTATTGAAAAATTAGAGCAATTAATCGAAGCAGGTATGAACGTTGCTCGTTTAAACTTCTCTCATGGTAGCCATGAAGAGCACGGAGCTCGTATTAAAAACATTCGTGAAGCTTCAAAGAAAACTGGTAAAACAGTTGGTATCTTACTTGATACAAAAGGTCCAGAAATCCGTACTCACGACTTCGTAGACGGACAAGCTGAGCTTGTAACAGGTGCAGAAGTAGTTCTTTCTACTGAGCAAGTATTAGGTACTGCAGAGAAGTTCTCTGTATCTTATGCTGGTCTTTATGACGATGTAGACCCAGGTTCTCGCATTCTAATCGATGACGGTCTTATCGAACTAGAAGTAATCGAAAAAGCTGATGGAAACATCCGTACAAAAGTTCTTAACAGCGGAACTGTAAAAAATAAAAAAGGTGTTAACGTACCAAACGTAAGCATTAAGCTTCCTGGTATCACTGAAAAAGACGTAAAAGATATCATCTTCGGTATCGAGCAAAAAGTTGATTTCATCGCAGCTTCATTCGTACGTAAAGCGTCTGACGTATTAGAAATCCGTGAATTATTAGAAGAGCATGGTGCTCAATACATCCAAATCGTACCGAAAATCGAAAACCAAGAAGGTATCGACAACATCGATTCAATCTTAGAAGTTTCTGACGGTTTAATGGTAGCTCGTGGTGATATGGGTGTAGAAATTCCACCAGAAGAAGTACCATTAGTACAAAAACGTCTAATCAAAAAATGTAACGTGTTAGGTAAACCAGTTATTACTGCGACACAAATGTTAGACTCTATGCAACGTAACCCACGTCCAACTCGTGCGGAAGCAAGTGACGTAGCTAACGCAATCTTCGATGGTACAGATGCAATCATGCTTTCAGGTGAAACAGCTGCTGGTCAATATCCGGTAGAAGCAGTAACAATGATGGCTAACATTGCAGTACGTGTTGAAAAATCATTACAATACGAAGATATGTTCAAAAAACGTATTAAAGAGTTCACTCCAACAATTACAGATGCAATTAGCCAATCTGTTGCGCATACAGCACTTGCTCTTGATGTAGCTGCAATCGTAGCTCCAACAGAAAGTGGACATACTGCGAAAATGATCTCTAAATACCGTCCAAAATCTCCAATTGTAGCTGTAACATCTGACGAGCAAGTAGGACGTCGTCTTGCGCTTGTTTGGGGTGTACAAGCGTTTATGGCTGAGAAGCGCGCAGCTTCAACTGACGAAATGTTAGATACAGCAATTCAAACAGGTATGGATGCAGGTCTAATCGGACTTGGAGATACTGTAGTAATTACTGCTGGTGTTCCAGTTGCTGAAACTGGAACAACAAACTTAATGAAAATCCACGTTGTTGGTGAAGAAGTTGCTAAAGGACAAGGAATCGGTCGTAAAGCTGCAAAAGGTAAAGTAGTTGTAGCAAAAACAGCTGCTGAAGCTGTAGCGAACGTAAACGAAGGTGATATCCTTGTTACAACAAGTACTGATAAAGATATGATTCCTGCAATCGAAAAAGCTGCTGCTTTAGTTGTAGAAGAAGGTGGCTTAACAAGCCATGCGGCTGTTGTAGGCGTATCAATCGGTATTCCTGTTATCGTTGGTGTAAACGGCGTAACAGCAACTTTAAAAAATGGCCAAGAAGTAACAGTTGATGCAGCACGCGGAATTGTTTATAATGGACATGCGGAAGTGCTATAAGTAATACGGAGAGAAGGATCGGAGTCCTTCTCTTTTTTTTACACAAAACGAGATAGAATTAGTTTAAAGTGCCTAGAATTGCTTTTAAAAGCGGTTTGTTATGAGTTTTAGTATGAAAGGGTATCTATATTTCGTATGATGTATATAGGCGTTGTGAGGGTGTTAAAAGTGAGTTGTGAGAGGGGTGTAGAACTATGAAGTGGTTACTATTCTTGTTTATTTTAATACCGGCGATTGAGATTACGGTCTTAATTGGATCAAGTCATGTAATAGGTTTATGGTCTACGTTCGCTATGATTGTATTTACAGGTGTTGTAGGTGTGTATTTGGCGAAAAGACAAGGATTTAAAGTACTTGGAGAGATTCAATCTAAGTTGAATAGAGGGGAAATGCCAGGTGAGGCAGTACTAGATGGTATTTTTGTATTTGTAGGAGGTATTCTCTTGGTGCTTCCTGGGTATGTGACAGATGTGCTAGGGTTTATCTGCGTGATCCCTATTACGAGAGCTTTATTGAAGCCGCTTGTTATGAAGTGGATGGAATGGAAATTTAGAAAGAACTCTACTATTATCATTCAGAAGTAGCACTTAGATTATAACGATCTAAGTGCTATTTTTTTGTCTTGTAAGAGGAGAGGGGGTTTCTGATTGAGGCTTCGCTTTACTGCGCTATTTGTGGGGGATTTCTATCTCAAAGTTGGGTTGCTCGTAAGTGTCTGATGTGGGGGCGAATGATGAGTGGGGATGAACAAAACGTCCGCTTATTATATTTGCTATATAATTTTCGTTTGAACTCTTGTTGTGCTTCGATTAAACGTGTAATTTTTAAATGCTATTAATTTGGATGAATAAGATGGAGAGAAATGCAGCTAAATTAAAGTTTTGCTTTCATATAAAAGGTGGGGATTGTTAGTTGAAGCCTTATTCTATGTGGTTTTGTATATTTATTCATTTACATAAAAAGTAATAAATGTAAGTAATAAATATATATAAAATAGAATAAAAATGTATTTTTGATTAGAAAATGTGTTTTTTATGCAAAAAAACAAGAGGATTATCCTTTTTCTGGGTAATGCTCTTGTTACATGTGAGTAGTGTGAAAAAATAAGTGAAAGGAATAATCAGTGGGAAATTCCCACTGATTACAGCTTGTTTTTTATATGAATTAGAAACTTTTATTTTGAAGGTGAACCTTTAATATATTTCCACAAGTCATGGAAGACATTAGCTTTGTGTAATGTATTAAGTAGTACTAAGGTGACTGGACCGATGATTAATCCTAAAAAGCCAAAAAGCTTAAAGCCGACAAATAGAGCGACGAGTGTTGCTAATGGATCGAGACCGATGTTAGATGAAAGTACTTTCGGTTCCATAATTTGTCTTTGGACAATCACGACGATGTATAAAATGAGAAGACCAATGGCGAATGCGGTATCGCCAGTGAAAAATACGTATATAACCCATGGAACGAAGACTGCGCCTGTTCCTAAATATGGTAGTAAATCTACAACTCCTGTAATAATCGCAATAGTAATGGCGTATGGTACGCGTAATATTAAAAGTCCGATCAGTACAATGACGGTTGTCATAGATACGAGTGTAAGTTGTGCTTTCACAAAACCAAATAAAGCTTTTTTTAAGTCGACAAAAATAGTTTTTCCGTAGCCATGTACACGATTTGGTAGTAATTTTCTTGTTTTTTGAGCAAGACGGTGCCAATCGTAACTAATGAAGAAAGTGGCTAATAAAATGAATACAAGGACAGTTAACGTTGTTGGCAGTGCACTAATGAAATTTGTTAATCCGCTTATAATGGCGGTTAAAAGTTCTTTCATTTGTGTTGTTGCTTCTGTTCCTAAGTTTTGAATGTTTTGTGTAATTGTATAGCGCTGTGGTTCTCCAAGATGATTAAATTTAGAGATTAAATCATCGTAGAGAGGCATAATATGATTAAGTGCAAATTGCTGAGCGAATGTAACGATATCCGGAAACTTTACTGTAACAAGTTGGAGTAAGTATGTTGTGGCAGATATTGCTTCAGTCACAAGATATGTAACAAGTCCAACGATAGCTCCAAATACGAGAATTAAGCTAACGAGTACTGCTAGTGCGCGAGGAAATTGTAGTTTTTGATTAAGGAAATTGACGACAGGATTAATCAAATAAGCAAATGCAAAAGCGATAATAAAAGGATAGATAAGCCCTGACATGTATAGTAATACATAGAACCCAGCTATCGTTGCTACAATGACAAATATGAGTCGCAATATCATATATAGTAAGTTTCGGTTCAAAGATGTATACCTCCCATTCCAATTTGGATTATCCTAATTCGTTCAACTTATAACTAGCGTGCTCTGCTGATTAAAGTCTTACTTTAGCGGCAGTAAATCTCCCGCCAAAGCCCAATTGATGACGGCCAATAATCAGTGGAAGATGCCCAACTGATTAAAGTGTTACTTTATGTTATAGTGGAATGATGGATTTAGCCTGCTTTTTTCGGTATATGAATGGCTGTGAAAGCCTATTCGTGATGCTACTACTATATGGTAAAAACTTCATTTTCTCTTCTTTTTATTTTACCTGTTTCTTATTAGAAAAGAAAGAAGAGACGACTGTTTTCAAAAATGTATACATGCTTAAATTTTTTGGTGAAAGTCTCTTTTTAGAATGTATAAAAAATTGAAGGTGTTATCGATAAATAGGCATCTGTATAGCATGTATAACGATAGGTTTAAAGGTATTTTTGTTTGGAAATGAGTTCATTATTTTCAGAAAGGAAGTGTAAACATGATTAGTCAGTCAACGTTATTTTTATTCATACTACTTATTATAGGACTTATTGCTAAAAACCAATCGCTTACTGTAGCTATTGGGGTGTTATTTCTATTAAAATTTACGTTTTTAGGAGATAAGGTCTTTCCTTATTTACAAACGAAAGGAATTAACCTAGGTGTAACGGTCATTACAATAGCGGTGCTAGTACCGATTGCGACGGGGGAAATAGGTTTTAAACAACTTGGAGAAGCGGCGAAATCGTATTATGCGTGGATTGCTTTAGCTTCAGGTGTAGCAGTCGCTTTGTTAGCGAAAGGCGGCGTGCAATTGTTGACAACGGATCCTCATATTACAACTGCGCTTGTTTTTGGGACAATTATAGCGGTTGCGTTATTTAATGGGGTTGCTGTTGGTCCGTTAATTGGGGCTGGAATTGCCTATGCGGTTATGAGTATTATACAAATGTTTAAATAAGGAATTTTATAGTAATATAAAATTTTTGAATTCTTTCTGTTCACAAAAGTCAGATAATTGTTTATAATAGGATTAGAAACTTTGAAAAGTTACATAACAGCAGAGACTTTACACCAGATAAAATAAAAACAACATAAAACAAATGGAAACTTTGAAAAGTTACATAACAGCAGAGACTTTACACCAGATAAAATAAAAACAACATAAAACAATTTTATAATGATATTGTTTTATGTTGTTTTTATCATAAAACTCTTCGGAATGTATTTTCCTCACTAACTTGTTGTTTTGAGCGTGAGGATTCGGGGAGACATTCACGCTCATGCTTTCCATGTAAACCATGGACAATAAGAGGGGAACATCGCAACAAATTTGCATGATCGTGCATTTTGCTTGCCTAAAGAGTGAACGGGCGTTCATAATTCATAAGGGGAGCAAATAGATATAAGGAGCAAGGTTGGGAGAATTTTCAGGAAAAGGAGAGAATGTCATGACTGTTATTCGAGGTTTAGAAGGGGTAGTAGCAACAACATCATCTGTGAGCTCTATTATTGATGATACATTAACTTATGTTGGGTATAATATTGATGATTTAGCTGAGAATGCTACGTTTGAAGAAGTAGTGTACTTATTATGGCACCGCAAGCTTCCTAATGAAAAAGAACTAGCGGAATTTAATGAAATTGTATCTGAATACTATAAAGTTCCAGGTGAGATTTTAACATATTTGAAACAAGTAGATTTAAAAATTGCACATCCGATGTCTGTTTTACGAACTGCAATTTCCATGCTATCATTATACGATGAGAGCGCTGAAATTATGGATGAAAAGTCTAATTATTTGAAAGCGGTTAAATTACAGGCTCAAGTGGGAACTTTAGTTGCTGCTTACGCGAGAATCCGTAAAGGTTTAGATATTGTTGAGCCAAGAAAGGATTTATCATTAGCTGCAAACTTCTTGTACATGTTAAATGATCGCGAGCCAAATGAAGTTGAAATTGAAGCTTTTGATAAGGCGCTTGTACTTCATGCAGATCATGAGTTAAACGCTTCTACATTTACTGCACGTGTTTGCGTAGCTACACTTTCAGATGTATATTCTGGTATTACAGCAGCAATTGGTGCATTAAAAGGTCCTCTTCACGGTGGGGCAAATGAAAATGTAATGAAGATGTTAACTGAAATTGGCGAAGAAGAAAATGTAGAATCATATATTCATAATGCTCTTCAAAATAAAGTGAAAATCATGGGCTTTGGCCACCGTGTGTATGAGCAGGGTGATCCACGTGCAAAACACTTACGTGAAATGTCTAAGAGATTATGCGTGCTTTTAGGAGAAGACAAATGGTATAATATGTCTATCAAAATTGAAGACATTGTAACAAAAGAAAAAGGTCTTCCACCAAATGTTGATTTCTATTCAGCTTCTGTATACCATTGTTTAGGAATTGACCATGACTTATTTACACCTATTTTTGCAATTAGCCGTATGTCAGGCTGGTTAGCTCATATTCTAGAACAATATGAAAATAACCGTTTAATCCGTCCACGTGCTGATTATAATGGACCAACGCATCAAGTGTATGTTCCAATCGCACAAAGATAAGCAAAAAACACTATTTTGATAGTGAAAATACGCTTTCAAAAGTCTGATTTTTTCGGAAAGATGTAATGATTAGAATATTTTAATTTGACTAACGGTTTGAACTGAGGGGTTATTCCCTCAGTTTCATACATATGAAATTTCAAACATGGGGGTTATCACATTGACGACAGGTGAAAAAATTACTGTAACTAATGGTGTTATGAATGTACCAAACAATCCGATTATTCCATTTATTGAAGGAGATGGAATTGGTCCTGATATTTGGGCAGCTGCATCTCGCGTAATAGAAGCAGCAGTTGAAAAAGCTTATGATGGTGAGAAGAAAATCGTTTGGAAAGAAGTGCTTGCAGGGGAAAAAGCATTCAACCAAACAGGCGAGTGGTTACCAGAAGAGACTTTAAATTTAATCCGCGAATATTTAATCGCAATTAAAGGTCCACTTACAACTCCAGTTGGCGGTGGTATTCGTTCTCTAAACGTAGCACTTCGTCAAGAATTAGATCTATATGTATGTCTACGTCCAGTTCGTTATTTTGAAGGTGTTCCTTCACCTGTAAAACGTCCGGAAGATACTGATATGGTTATTTTCCGTGAAAATACAGAAGACATTTATGCTGGAATTGAATATGCACAAGGATCTCCAGAAGCAGAAAAAGTTCTTGCTTTCTTAAAAGAAGCAATGGGTGTTAATAAAATCCGCTTCCCAGAAACATCTGGTATTGGTATTAAACCAATCTCAGAAGAAGGGACAAAGCGTCTTGTTCGTGCTGCAATTCAATATGCAATTAACGAAAAACGCTCTTCTGTTACATTAGTTCATAAAGGAAACATTATGAAATTTACAGAAGGTGCTTTCAAAAACTGGGGTTACGAAGTAGCGGAACAAGAATTCGGCGACAAAGTATTTACTTGGGCTGAATATGATCGCATTGTTGAAAAAGATGGTAAAGATGCAGCGAATAAAGCGATGGCAGACGCTGAAGTGGCTGGAAAAATCATCGTAAAAGATTCTATTGCAGACATCTTCTTACAACAAATTTTAACTCGTCCACGTGAGTTCGATGTTGTTGCAACAATGAACTTAAATGGTGACTATATCTCTGATGCACTTGCTGCACAAGTAGGTGGAATTGGTATTGCACCTGGTGCAAACATTAACTATGTGACTGGACATGCTATCTTTGAAGCTACACATGGTACAGCTCCAAAATATGCAGGTTTAGATAAAGTAAACCCATCTTCAGTTCTTCTTTCAGGTGTATTATTATTAGAACACTTAGGATGGAACGAAGCTGCGAAATTAGTAACAGATTCAGTTGAGAAAACAATTGCATCAAAAGTAGTAACATATGACTTCGCTCGCCTAATGGAAGGCGCAACAGAAGTGAAATGTTCTGAGTTTGCTAATGAGCTTATTAAAAACATGGATGTAGCGATAATCAAAAACGCATAATTAAAGCGGGGGGTAAATTATGACAATCAAACGCAAGAAGGTTTCAGTCATCGGTGCAGGATTTACAGGAGCAACAACGGCATTCTTATTAGCACAAAAAGAACTTGCAGATGTTGTATTAGTGGACATTCCACAACTGGAAAATCCAACAAAAGGGAAAGCGTTAGATATGTTAGAAGCGAGCCCAGTACAAGGTTTTGATGCTAACATTATTGGAACATCTGATTACGCAGATACTGCTGATTCTGACGTTGTCGTTATTACAGCAGGTATTGCACGTAAGCCTGGTATGAGCCGTGATGACTTAGTAGCAACGAACTCTAAAATTATGAAAAGTATTACGCGCGACATTGCAAAACATTCACCAAATGCAATTATTGTTGTGTTAACAAATCCAGTTGATGCAATGACATATTCTGTATTTAAAGAAGCAGGATTCCCGAAAGAGCGTGTAATCGGCCAATCGGGCGTATTAGATACAGCTCGTTTCCGTACATTCATCGCACAAGAATTAAATCTTTCTGTAAAAGACATTACAGGATTTGTTCTTGGTGGACATGGTGACGACATGGTACCTCTTGTGCGTTATTCTTATGCAGGCGGTATTCCGTTAGAAACGTTAATTCCGAAAGAGCGTTTAGAAGCAATCGTAGAACGTACACGTAAAGGTGGCGGTGAGATTGTAGGCTTATTAGGAAACGGTAGTGCATATTACGCACCAGCAGCTTCTTTAGTTGAAATGACAGAAGCAATCTTAAAAGATCAACGCCGTGTATTACCAGCTATTGCGTACCTTGAAGGTGAGTATGGTTATAGTGACCTTTACTTAGGGGTACCAGTAATTCTAGGTGGTAACGGAATTGAAAAAATTATTGAATTAGAACTTCTTGCAGATGAAAAAGAAGCGTTAGATCGCTCTGTAGAATCTGTACGTAACGTAATGAAAGTTCTTGTTTAATAATTGAATAGTAGTGAAAAAGATTCGGGATTCCGAATCTTTTTCTACTATTTACCGAATTGTTTTTTTGAAATAATATGAAAACGCTATCATTTGTAATATCCTATAATGAAACTGTAGATTTATACTATACATTGCCCTCATCATAGTAAATTTCGGATAAGGTATCGCTTTTAGTAGGATAATAAGGTGAAAAAATCGGAGGGGGTTGTAACATGTTAAAGAAAAAAGTTCAAATTGGTCGTAAAATGGATGAAATTACAGTAGGAGAGAAATTATCTATCACTGAAAAAATTGAGGATAAAGATTTGTTATTGTACTTAGGGTTAACGAATGATGCCAATCCATTATATATTCAGCATGATTACGCATCCCAAACTCCGTATGAAAAGCCGATTGTACCAAGCATTATGCTAACGGGAATGATTACAACGGCAGTTACGAAATATTTACCGGGTCCAGGAAGTCATATTACTAGGAAGGACCTTACGTTCGTGAAGCATGTTCACCATTATGAAACGTTACAAATCCACTTTGAAGTTGTGGCTGTTTCTGAGGAGGAACATACAATTGATATGCTTGTATCTGCTCATGATGAAAAAGGAGAAACTGTTGTAAAGGGTTCATTAACAGTAACGCCACCTTATAAATCTGTTTCCATTATGGAAAAAGCATTAGATAATTTTTAAAAGATGAAAATATGAATAGCGCTAGCATACCTTGAATAAGGATGCTAGCGCTATTTTTAGTTGAAGAATCCTTCTTTGAACCCTTCAGCAAATTCTGAGCAACCCGTTTTAATCGTATCCCAGCTCGGAGCGTTGAAAGTAAGGATACATGTGACTGCTAAAGATAGAATGGGTAGTATTAGTCGCATAATAGACCTCCTGATTGTGTTAATTTATATATTAAGATTAACGATATAACTATCGGTAATTGAAGTCAATGAAAGGAGTGATTCTTTTAGGTGAGGTGGAAAAAAGAAGAAGTTATCTTTGAAACGATACGAGAAGCTGAAGTGTGGGCCGATTCGATCGCGAATGAAATGTACGGGAGATTATTTGATGGATATGAAACGCTAGATTATAAAATAGCGTATGCTCTTTCGTTTTTCCTAGCACAAAATCAAGATTTTATCCCGCATTAACGGGCAGTAAGATCCCACCTCAAAATTCAGCGAAAGCAAAGAAGTTAGGTCGGGAATCAACTGCCCGTAAAAGCCCCACTGATTAAAGTTTCACTTTATAGTTCATACGGAAGTGAGCTTTAAAGAAGAGAGAGCAATCTATAAAGTTTGGCAAAATCCTGTGTAGTTGCAGGTGAAGCGTAATTACGTCTACTTTCTCAATTCTACACAAACGATCTCCATGAATAGACAATTATATTGAGAGGGACCTTGTTTTCTAGTATGATGAGAATAACGGGGGAAATACTAGGATGAAGAAGGTTTCAAGTCTATAACTTGGAGGAAAAGAATGAACAATCGTATTTTAGTAGTTGATGATGAGGAATTTATCTTAACTTTAATTGAATTTAATTTACAACAAGCTGGGTTTGAAGTTATAACAGCGATGGATGGAGAAATGGCGCTTCAAAAAGCGACAACAGAACGCCCAGATTTAATTATATTAGATTTAATGCTTCCGAAAATGGATGGTATGGAAGTGTGTAAAGAATTACGATTGCAGCGCGTTATGACGCCGATTTTAATGTTAACGGCAAAAGATGATGAGTTTGATAAGGTGCTAGGTCTTGAACTTGGGGCAGATGATTATATGACGAAGCCATTTAGTCCAAGAGAAGTTGTTGCTCGTGTGAAGGCAATTTTGCGCCGCACGAAATTACAACAAGAAGAACAAGTTGCAGAAGCGCCAGATGAAGATAGCATTACAATTGCAGAACTTAAAATTTTACCGGAGTTTTATGAGGCTTATTTCCAAGGAAGAAAGCTTGAATTAACACCAAAAGAATTTGAACTACTTGTGTATCTCGCGAAAAATAAAAGTCGCGTGTTGACGCGTGATCAATTATTAAGTGCTGTATGGAATTACGATTTTGCTGGTGATACACGAATTGTTGATGTTCATATTAGCCATTTGCGCGATAAAATTGAACAAAATACGAAAAAACCGACGTACATTAAAACGATACGTGGTTTAGGATATAAATTAGAGGAGCCAAAAGGGAATGAATAAATTTCGTTCCAGGCTTCTTTTTACATTTGTTTCTCTTATTGTATTTATTTTAGTTGGACTAGGCTTATTGCTAGAAACTGTGTTTGAAAACTACTATATAGATCATGCTAAAGAGAGAATGGTAAAAGAGACGGAGTATGTTGCGGCGTTAGCAGAAGAGCAAGGTTTTGATAAGGTCCTAAAAAATCCATACGTATTTGAAAAGTTAGAAGAAAAAATACCAGCTTCTATCGTATTTGTGAATGAAAAAAAGAAAGTTCAATATAGAAAAGGACAAGAATTGGCATTTAGTCCAGAGACGATTCAAGAACTTTCTTCGGAAGTGGCAAAACAACGAAGTAAAGTGATTACGAAAGAGACAGATCGAAAGAATCAATTTTATCATACGGTGTTCGTTCAAGATGTAGAAGGAAAACAAGGATACATTTTGGTGAAAAGTACAATCGATCCTTTAAGAGACGTACATCAAAAAACGTGGGGATTATTAATTATCGGATTTGTCATTGCTTGTCTCGTAGTTGTATTTTTAGGTATGAAAATTACAGGGCAATATATTAGGCCGATTGAATCAGTTACGAAAGTTGCAATTGAATTGGCGAAGGGTAATTATAAAGCACGTGCATACGAAAGTCATTCGGACGAAACAGGAATGCTGAGTAAAGCAATTAATATTTTAGCTCGTAACTTACAAGAGATGACACTGGAACAAGAAATGCAGCAAGATCGTCTGCATACGTTAATTGAAAATATGGGAAGCGGAATGATTTTAATTGATAGCCGCGGATATATAAACCTTGTAAACCGCTCTTATAAGGAAACTTTTCACGTAACAGATGAAGAATATTTAGATCGCTTATATTATGAATCGTTTCATCATACAGAAATTATTGAGCTTGTAGAAGAAATCTTTATGACAGAAGTGAAAGTGCGTAAACAAATGTTATTGCCACTTGGAATTGAGCGGAAGCACTTTGAAGTATATGGAGCACCGATTATCGGGACAAACCATGAATGGAAAGGGATTGTTCTCGTATTCCATGACATAACAGAGTTAAAGAAATTAGAACAAATGAGAAAAGACTTTTTAGCGAATGTTTCTCATGAATTAAAGACACCGATTACTTCTATTAAAGGTTTTTCAGAAACACTCTTAGACGGAGCGATGGATAATAAAAAATTCTGCGAACATTTCTTGCACATTATTTTAAAAGAAAGTGAGCGCATGCAAGGGTTAATTGAAGATTTATTAGATTTGTCAAAGATCGAACAACAAGGATTTAAATTAAATATGGGAACCGTTGATATGAAGGGGCTGCTTGAAGATATTCATATGGTGCTTGATAATAAAGCAGGAGAAAAAGAAATCTCTTTACAAGTGAATGTATTAAAACGTGCCTCTGTTATTGGAGATCCAAGTCGTCTGAAACAAATCTTTATTAATTTAATTAATAACGCGATCGTATATACACCGGCTGGAGGCGTTGTTTCAGTAGAGTTAGCGGAAGATAAATATAATGCTTATATAAAAGTATCGGATACTGGAATTGGTATTAGTAAAGAGGAAATTCCGCGTATTTTTGAACGCTTTTACCGAGTGGATAAAGCGAGAAGTAGAAATACTGGTGGTACAGGCCTTGGATTATCAATTGTAAAGCATTTAGTAGAGGCGCATCAAGGTACGATTACAGTAGATAGTGAAGTTGGAGAAGGGACAACGTTTACAGTTGTTTTACCGAAATCAGCAACTGAAAAATAGGATGAAGGATGTTTACAATATATTAACAATGTCTTAATTAAATATTAATAAAGCTCTGTTAATATAATACATGAAAACCCCTTCATCCAAGGAGTAATTTTGGACGAGAATAGTTAAACTGTTCTCGTCACTTCCCTTTATGCCAATATAAGTCTGTTTTATATATGAAAGAAAAGAACCGTTATTTTTCTTCTCTCTATTAGTCATGTTAATATAGAGAGAGGAAAGGAACGGTTTTTTTCTGTGAAAAAAATCATTTCAAATTTGCATGGGGAGGTTTCTGATTTGGAAAAAAAGGTCGTATTAGTAGATGGTAATAATATCGCGTATCGTGCTTTCTTTGCACTACCGCTTTTAAATAACGACAAAGGTATACATACGAACGCAATTTACGGTTTTACAATGATGTTAATGAGAATATTAGAGGAAGAAAAACCGACGCATATGTTAGTAGCATTTGATGCGGGTAAAACGACATTCCGTCATAAAACATATAGTGAGTATAAAGGCGGACGTCAAAAGACCCCACCTGAATTATCAGAACAATTCCCGTTTATTCGTGAGATGCTTGATGCATTCAACGTACCGCGTTATGAATTGGAAAATTATGAAGCGGATGATATTATGGGAACGCTAGCAAAAGAAGCAAGCGAACAAGGAGCAAGTGTAAAAGTTATTTCAGGAGATAAAGATTTACTTCAACTTGTTTCTGATAACACGCTTGTATGTATTCCGCGAAAAGGGATTACGGAAGTAGATGAATATACGAAAGAAGCTTTATTTGAGAAATATAGCTTATCACCAAAGCAAATTATCGATATGAAAGGTTTAATGGGAGACCAATCAGATAATATTCCGGGTGTACCAGGAGTTGGTGAAAAAACTGCGATTAAATTGTTAACACAGTTTGGAACGGTTGAAGAAGTGTATGACAATCTAGATCAAGTAAGCGGGAAGAAATTAAAAGAAAAACTGGAAGCAAATAAAGACCAAGCTCTTATGAGTAAAGATCTTGCAACTATCATTACAGATGCGCCGATTACAGTGCATGTGGATGATATGGAATATAAAGGATATGAAGCAAGTGATGTCGTTCCAATGTTCGAGAGTTTAGGATTTACATCTCTTTTAAATAAATTAGGTGTTACGCCAGAAGAAACGGCTCCAGCTGAATTAGATGATATTACATTTGATATTGTGGAAGAAGTTACCGAAGAAATGCTTCAGCAAGATAGTGCGCTTATTGTTGAAGTACAAGAAGATAACTATCATAAAGCAGATATTCAAGGTTTTGGTATTCAAAATGAAAATGGTTGCTACTTTATTCAAAAGGACATTGCTCTTAAGTCAGATGCATTTAAAGACTGGCTTGCAGATGGAGAGATGAGAAAGCATACATTTGATGCGAAGCGTGCAATCGTTGCACTGAAATGGAACGGTATAGATATACAAGGGGTTGACTTTGATCTATTAATCGCTGCTTATTTACTTGATCCGGCTGATACAGATAAAGATTTCCGTACTGTAGCGAAAATGAAAGAAACGCATGCTGTGAAATCTGACGAAGAAGTTTATGGAAAAGGCGCGAAGCGTGCTGTTCCAGAGTTAAAAGTAGTAGCGGAGCATGTAGCTCGTAAAGTGCATGTATTATATGATGTAAAGCAAACATTCGTTGAAGAGTTAGAGAAGAATGAGCAATATGAACTGTTTACAGAGTTAGAATTACCACTTGCGCGTGTATTAGCTGATATGGAAGTAAAAGGTGTAAAAGTTGATACAGAGCGTCTTCGTAATATGGGAGAAGAACTTGCAGGCAGATTAAAGGAAATGGAACAGGAAATTTATAAGCTTGCGGGAACAGAATTTAATATTAATTCACCGAAGCAGCTTGGTGTTATTCTGTTTGAGAATTTAAACTTACCGGTTATTAAAAAGACGAAAACAGGTTATTCTACGTCAGCTGATGTACTAGATAAGCTTATGGATCACCATGAAATTATTCCAAACATTTTACATTATCGTCAATTAGGGAAACTAAATTCAACTTACATTGAAGGTTTACTGAAAGTTGTACATGAAGATTCATCTAAAATTCATACTCGTTTTAATCAAGTGTTAACACAAACAGGTCGATTAAGTTCGACGGATCCGAACTTGCAAAATATCCCGATTCGATTAGAAGAAGGAAGAAAGATTCGTCAGGCATTTGTTCCATCAGAAGAAGGTTGGATTATGTATGCGGCTGATTATTCACAAATCGAGCTGCGTGTATTAGCTCATATTGCAAATGATAAAGGGCTAGTTGAAGCATTCCAACATGACATGGATATTCATACGAAAACAGCTATGGATGTATTTGGCGTTGAAAAAGATGAAGTAACTTCAAATATGAGACGACAAGCGAAAGCTGTTAACTTCGGAATTGTGTATGGTATTAGTGATTATGGTCTTTCGCAAAACTTAGGGATTACAAGAAAAGCAGCAGCGGAATTTATTGAAAAGTATTTAGAAAGTTTCCCTGGTGTACAAGAATACATGGAGGACATCGTAAAAGATGCGAAACAAAAAGGATATGTGGCCACATTATTAAATCGTCGCCGTTATATTCCAGAAATTACGAGTCGTAATTTCAATTTACGTAGCTTTGCTGAGCGTACAGCGATGAATACACCAATTCAAGGTACTGCAGCAGATATTATTAAAAAAGCGATGATTATTATGGCAGATCGTTTAGAAGAAGAAGGCTTACAAGCGCGTCTTCTTCTACAAGTACACGATGAATTAATATTTGAAGCACCAAAAGAAGAAATTGAAAAATTAGAGCAGCTTGTACCTGAAGTAATGGAGCATGCAATTGAACTCGCAGTTCCGCTGAAAGTTGATTATTCTTACGGTCCAACTTGGTACGACGCAAAATAAGGAAGTGATGAAATGCCTGAATTACCAGAGGTTGAAAACGTCAGACGGACACTTGAAAATCTTGTAACAGGAAAAACGATTGAAGATGTTATTGTTACTTATCCAAAAATAGTGAAACGACCGGATGATGCAGAAATCTTTAAAGAAATGCTAAAAGGCGAGAAGATTGAAAATATAAAGCGAAGAGGAAAGTTTTTGCTTCTATATGTAACAAATTATGTTATTGTTTCACATTTGCGTATGGAAGGTAAGTTTTTACTACATCAAGAGGATGAGCCGATTGATAAACATACGCACGTCCGTTTCTTATTTACAGATGGAACTGAATTACATTATAAAGATGTGAGAAAGTTTGGTACGATGCATCTCTTTAAGAAAGGTGAAGAGATGAATCAAATGCCTCTTGCTGACTTAGGTCCGGAGCCGTTTGATGCTGAATTGACACCGCAGTATTTACAAGAAAGATTGCAAAAGACAAATCGTAAAATAAAAGTTGTGCTATTGGACCAGCGTCTTTTAGTAGGGCTTGGAAATATATATGTTGATGAAGTTTTATTCCGTTCTCAAATTCATCCGGAACGGGAAGCTTCTTCTTTAACAGTAGAAGAAATTGAGCGGATTTATGAGGCTACCGTTACAACGTTAGGTGAAGCGGTAAAACGTGGCGGAAGTACAATTCGGACGTATATCAACTCACAAGGGCAAATTGGTTCATTCCAAGAACTCCTAAATGTATATGGAAAAAAAGGAGAGCCGTGTGTAACTTGTGGTACGATATTAGAAAAAACAGTAGTTGGCGGGCGAGGAACGCATTACTGCCCAATTTGTCAGCCTAGAATATAGAAAAGAGATAACATCGGATAGGCATTTGTCATATACATACAGCAGAGCTATGTATAAGGGAGGAGCTTACCGATGTACCTTTATTTATCTCTTATTTTATTAGCTTTTACATTAAGCTTAGATAGCTGTAGTGTAGGGCTAACATATGGGTTAAGAAGCGTAAGAATTCCACTAAAATCAATTATAATTATCGGAATCTGTTCAGCGGCTGTTATGCTTGTTTCAATGGGAATTGGACATATGATCGCGAAAATATTTTCACCTGTTATCGCAACGCGTATCGGTGGGCTTGTTCTTATTGGAATAGGGATTTGGGTGTTATATCAATTTTTTCGAAGTGAGAAAAAAGAAGAACCGAAGCAAGAGGAGAAGGTCTGGAAATTAGAGATTGCCTCGCTAGGGCTAGTAATTCAAATTTTACGGAAACCGACTGTAGCAGATTTTGATAAATCAGGCACCATTTCTGCAGGAGAAGCATTACTTCTTGGTATCGCTCTTTCTGTAGATTCATTTGGTGCCGGAATTGGTGCATCTTTATTAGGGTATGCACCCGCTATGATGGCGATATTAGTTGCAGTTATGAGTTCTTTGTTTTTGTTTATTGGAATGAAACTTGGGACGGTTTTATCGAATATGAAGTGGTTACAAAAATTTACATTCCTGCCTGGAGTATTACTCATTATTATTGGAATTTGGAAAATGTAAGTATGGGCGTGGAACATTAGTTTCGCGCCTTTTATTATGAGGAGGATTATGATGACAGTAGTAATTGGATTAACAGGAGGCATTGCAAGTGGAAAAAGTACAGTGTCTCAAATGTTTCGTGAATTGAGCATACCAGTTATTGATGCAGATATTATTGCGCGAGAAGTTGTAGAGCGAGGAAAACCAGCATATAACAAAATAGTAGAAGTATTTGGAACGGAAGTGTTGCAAAAAGACGGAGAACTGGATCGGCCGAAATTAGGGAGTGTCGTTTTCTATAATGAAGAAAAACGATTGCAGTTAAACAAAATTGTTCATCCTGCAGTACGTGAGGAAATGAATAGACAAAAGGAAATGTACATAAAAGAAAGTATGCAAGCGATTGTGTTAGATATCCCTCTTTTATTTGAAAGTAAATTAACAAGTCTCGTTGACCGTGTTTTAGTTGTAGCAGTTACTCCTGATACACAATTAGAACGTTTGATGAAACGAAATGGTTTTTCCGAAGAAGAAGCAACGGCGCGTATTCAATCTCAAATGCCGTTAGCGGAAAAAGTGAAAAATGCAGATGAAGTGATAAATAATGATGGCACAATTATGGGAACGAAAACACAATTGCAGGTGATTTTAAAGAAATGGAACATTATTGACTAAAAAATTGTGAAATTAATGAAAATGCTTAGTGACATATCTCCTTTTTGTGTTATACTATTATTGGGATTGGAGATAAATAGTATAACGCATTCAAGGGGGATAACATATTATGACTCGTGTGGCAATTAATGGATTTGGACGTATTGGGAGAATGGTATTTCGTCAAGCAATAAAAGAAAGCGCATTCGAAATTGTAGCAATCAATGCAAGCTATCCATCTGAAACGTTAGCACACTTAATTAAATATGATACAGTTCATGGTAAGTTTGACGGAACAGTAGAAGCATTTGAAGATCACTTATTAGTTGATGGAAAAATGATTCGCCTTTTAAACAACCGCGATCCAAAGGAATTGCCTTGGACAGATTTAGGTGTTGAAGTTGTAATTGAAGCAACTGGTAAATTTAATTCAAAAGAAAAAGCAATTCTTCACGTTGAAGCTGGAGCGAAAAAGGTTATTTTAACAGCGCCTGGTAAAAATGAAGATGTAACAATTGTAGTTGGTGTGAATGAAGACCAATTAGATATTACAAAACATACTGTTATTTCAAATGCATCTTGTACAACAAACTGTTTAGCGCCTGTTGTAAAGGTGTTAGATGAGCAGTTCGGAATTGAAAACGGTTTAATGACGACTGTTCACGCTTATACAAATGACCAAAAAAATATTGATAACCCACATAAAGATTTAAGAAGAGCGCGTGCTTGCGGACAATCAATCATTCCGACAACGACAGGTGCCGCGAAAGCGCTAGCAAAAGTTCTTCCGCACTTGAACGGAAAACTTCATGGTATGGCACTTCGTGTACCAACGCCAAACGTGTCTCTTGTTGACTTAGTAGTAGACGTAAAACGTGATGTGACAGTTGAAGCTATTAATGAAGCTTTCAAAACGGTTGCAAACGGTGCGTTAAAAGGTATTGTAGAATTCAGCGAAGAGCCTTTAGTATCTATCGACTTTAATACAAATACACACTCAGCTATCATTGATGGTTTATCTACAATGGTAATGGGTGATCGTAAAGTGAAAGTACTTGCTTGGTATGATAACGAGTGGGGCTACTCTCGTCGTGTTGTAGATCTTGTAACGTTAGTTGTTGAAGAGTTAGCGAAACAAGAAAATGTGCAACACATTTAAGTGAATAAGGGGGAGGGCAAGGCAATATTTGCCCTCTTTTTTTATTTTTTTCTGAAAAGGAAAAAAATTATATGAGTATATTTTAAATAGTGGACATACCACGAAACGTTGTGATTACTGCATTTGTGAATCGTTTATTTTTTTTAGGGAAAAGTAAAGAGGAAAATATGACAGAAAATCGAGAAAACTGTTGTTGCAAAATGAAAATAAACAAAGTATACTAACACTCGTAAACTTAAGAGCTGAGGTACGTAGTCACTACTTAAAGGGTTAGGACCTCTCTGGACTAACTTTCCCCCGTGGTAGTGGAGCAAGCCAAATTGCAAATTAGTTTTCAATTCGAACAGTTAGAATAAATTTACAAGGGGGAACTGTAGAATGGATACTATGGATACGATGGGTCGTCACGTGATCGCTGAACTTTGGGATTGCGATTTCGACAAGCTTAATGACATGCCGTATATTGAACAATTATTTGTGGATGCAGCACTAAGAGCTGGTGCTGAAGTGCGTGAGGTTGCTTTCCATAAATTTGCACCACAAGGTGTAAGTGGAGTAGTAATTATCTCGGAATCACATTTAACAATTCATAGCTTTCCGGAGCACGGTTACGCGAGTATTGATGTTTATACTTGTGGGGATCGTATTGATCCAAATGTTGCTGCAGAATATATTGCAGAAGGTTTAAACGCGAAAACGCGTGAGAGCATCGAGCTTCCTCGAGGCACTGGTAGCTTCGAAATTAAGCAGAGAGAAACAAAAGCTCTTTAAAAAAGAACATAATTGATTTAAAATGTAAAGAGGTGTATAATGCACCTCTTTTTTAGTTTATAAAAAAGAGGTAATATAACGTACTGGTTAGTTGAATAAATTGTACTCTTGCAAATGAGGTAGTGCCCTATATACCATCTTATTTTTAAGGATGAGATGATAAAGTGATGCGCTGAAACTTAAAGTGGTAAGAGAGTTAGAATGAGTTATATAATATTGTATATATATTTTAGGTGAAGTGAGTAGAGAAAAATAAAGAGTATAGTGTAAAGGAGTGAATGAATTGCGTTGTCCATCCTGTTCTCATAATGGTACAAGAGTGTTAGATTCGCGTCCGGTAGACGAGGGGCGCTCTATTCGAAGAAGGAGAGAGTGTGAAAGTTGCTTAAGTCGCTTTACGACCTTTGAAAGGGTAGAAGAGTCACCTCTTATCGTTGTAAAAAAAGAAGGCACACGAGAAGAGTTTAATAAAGAAAAGATTTTACGTGGTTTAATTAAAGCGTGTGAAAAAAGACCAGTATCTTTAAGACAATTAGAAGAAGTAACACAAAGCGTGGAACGTGAACTGCGTAATTTAGGTATATCAGAAGTGAAAAGTGATATGATTGGTGAAATTGTTATGGAAGAACTTCGCGATATTGATGATGTTGCTTACGTACGCTTTGCTTCTGTATATCGTCAATTTAAAGATTTAAATGTATTTATTGAAGAATTAAAAGATATACTGCAAAAAGAAAGAGAGTAGAAGTTGTATTTTATTCTCTTTACATACCGTAAGTAATAGGATAAGAGAGCTAGAAGCGTAAGCTAATAGCTCTTTTTCACTAAGAATTTATATAATGAAGATAGAACGAATGAAGTAGAGGATAGATTGGATGAGAGAAAGGAAAAGCAATAATGGAAAAACAGTCATGGATGGAGCTATTGCCGATTGATCGTTATAAAGTAAGTGCGAAAGGGCTACTGCATAATTACGACCGAAAAGTATTAACGATGTTGTATCAGCCGTTAATAGGTAGTAGAGCTTTTAGCTTATACATGACACTATGGGGGGAGCTAGAGCAAGATCGTGTATTTGGAAAAGAGAATACACATCATTCCCTTATGGTGACTATGCAAATGCAACTTCCTGAAATATATGAGGAACGAGTAAAGTTAGAGGCAATTGGGCTTTTGAAGGTATATATTAAGAAAGAAAAAGATATTCGAATGTTCATATATGAGTTGCAACCACCTTTATCTCCAAAGCAGTTTTTTGATGATATTGTTTTAAGTATCTTTTTATACAATCGATTGAGTCGGACAAAATATAATCAAGTAAAGCAATATTTCTTAGAAGAAGAATTTGATTTTGCTTCTTATGAAAATGTTACGCGCTCTTTCAATGATGTGTTTGGTTCGTTTAATCCAGGACAGCTTGAGCATGCGCAAGAAGACCTTCGTATCCCAAAAACGACAACTATGCCAAGTAACGAGAAGGGAGACGCTCCGAAAGTTTGGAATGATTTCTTTGATTTCTCTTTATTTGTAGATGGATTGTCCGCTCTTGTTCCTAAAAAGTCGATTACAGATCAAGTAAGAGACTGCGTTATAACACTTGCTTACGTGTATGGTGTAGATGTGTTATCGATGCAAAATATCGTTCTTGGTGCGGTGACAGAGATGCAAACAATTGATATGGAAAGGCTTAGAAAAGGAGCTCGCGATTGGTATCAATTTGAAAATGGTCAAGCATTACCGGTATTAAGTGAAAGAGTACAGCCTCATGCTGCACGTACGATGAAAGAGAAAGAGCCTTCATCGCAAGAGGAGATGCTAATAAAGCAGCTAGAGGAAATCTCGCCAAAACAATTATTGAAAGAGATTTCTGGTGGTGCAGAGGCAACGAAAGCGGACTTGCAAATCGTTGAAGATGTCATGATTAATCAAAAATTGACACCAGGAGTTGTGAATGTACTTATTTATTACGTTATGCTACGCTCAGATATGAAACTTGCGAAAACGTATGTCGAGAAGATTGCTGGGCATTGGGCACGTAAAAAGGTTGGTACAGTAGCGGACGCGATGGAGTTAGCGAAAGAAGAGAACCGTCAATATCAAGAGTGGGCTGAGACGAAGAAAAAAGGCCGTACGGCGAAGAAAACGGTACGGAAAGAAATGGTACCAGATTGGCTTAAGGAAGAAGAGCCGAAGGAACAAGAGAAAGAAACGGCGAAGAAAGATGTAAGTGTAGAAAAAGATGCAAGTACGTTAGAAGATGAACGAAAACGATTAGAAGAAGTGTTAAAAAAATATAAGCGTGATTAATAGAAGAGAATGAACGCTCTTTGAGGTGAGAAAATGGAGCATATTCAAAATTCATTTGCAAAATTAATGGGAAATGAAAAATTTAAAAATAGATATGAAGTATTAAAGGCAGAAGTAATGGCGCATCCGCGTGTGAAAGAATTTATAGACGAACATAAAGGTGAAGTAACGACTTCTATGATTGAGCGCAGTCTTGTGAAGCTATATGAATATATTGGACAAAGTGTAGGTTGCGTGGATTGTCCGGATTTAGGTTCATGTAAAAATATGCTGCAAGGGTACGAGCCAAAGCTTGTTATTCAAGGGAAAATGATTGATATTCAATATGATCGCTGCGTTAGAAAAGTAGCACATGACGAGAGAAAGAAATATGAAAAACTCGTTCAAAGTGTATATATGCCAACGGATATTTTACAGGCAACTATGGAAAACTTAGACCCTTCTGATTTAAATGCACGTATCGATGCAATTGGTGCAGCGAATGAATTTTTAAGTACATATGAACCAGGTAAAAAAGCACAAGGTTTATATTTGTACGGTAAATTTGGTGTAGGAAAAACGTACCTTTTAGGAGCAATTGCGAACGAGCTTGCTCGAAAGAAAATAAGTTCGATGCTCGTATACTTCCCAGAATTTTTACGTGAAATCAAAAGTTCGATTCAAGATAATTCGATTGGTGAAAAGATTGATGCGGTTAAACGCGTACAAGTTTTAATGTTAGATGATATCGGGGCAGAAGCAATGTCAAGCTTTGTGCGTGACGATGTGCTTGGTGCAATCTTGCAATTCCGTATGTTAGAAAACTTACCGACGTTCTTTACGTCTAATTTTGATTTTAAACAACTGGAACACCATTTAACGTATACACAGCGTGGTGAGGCTGAAGAAATGAAGGCAGCACGTATTATGGAACGAATTAAATATTTAGCGAAACCAATTCCGATTGGTGGGAAAAATCGTCGTCATAAGTAAAAGAGCAAGCTGAGTGAAGTGACCCCTAAAAGT
>NZ_QPEL01000270.1:0-2078 GCF_008368965.1 Bacillus sp. AY2-1
CGTATTTTTTATTTTAAGGAACTATCATTTTTTATTAAAGCCTTTATTGTAAAGCTTTTTATTTACAATACATTTACACTATCTTAACATTACTTACATTATTTATATGATATATTTATATAGAAACTACTTAAGAAATTTCATATACATTTTATCTTTATGATCTCTTATCTAATCAATAAAAAGATCATGTTATATTTTTATAACAGGGGTGAATTAGAATGACTGAAACTTTAAAAACACTTATAATGCTTGATGCTACTTACGTTGTTATAGCAATTATGACAGTTCTAGTATTTGTATACTTGGAATTAAAATCTCAGTAATACATGCTGGCGTAATCGACAGATTCAGCATTTAAATATAGTTAGAAGAAAGAGAGGAGAAAATTATTTCTCCTCTCTTTTGTATTTCTACAATTTCTTATTTTAATAAATCCAATGTATGTAAAAGTAATCCTCTGTCTCCTACTTCTCCATGACCAGGTACTACCGAATCTATATTTCCATATCGCTTCAGCACATTCTCAATCGATGTAGACCATTCATTTACGTATGCATCTGCAACATTTCCTAAATCTTTTGCTTCCGCAGATTTCACTAAACAGCCTCCAGCTAAAATTTTATATTGTGGCAACCAAACAACAATATTATCTTCTGTACGTCCTTTCCCTGGATGGAACGTTTCTACTTTTGTATTGCCAAACTTCAAACTCGTAATTGTTTGTAAATCTCCAAGCGGCTCTTCATATCCATTTTTCTTTGCTAATTCTGCAGTTAATGCTGTACTATGCGCTTTAATACCTCTTTCTTTCAACGTTTTTATTCCGCCAATTCGATCAGCGTGCGCATGTGTAATAATGAAATCCGTTACGCGCTTCTGAAATTTCTTTTCTACCATTTCTATTAGTTCCTTCGTTAATTTGTCATCCCAATCTGAAACTCCACAATATTCATACTTAATCTCCCCTCATTACAAATACTCCATTTTTCTATTACATTTAAAATCAAAATTGTATTTTGTTAAATTATAACATTCAGACTATAATTTATTTATAGCCCATTAACGGAGGTGTTTGCAATGACTCTCTTCGCTTCACCATCATTATTCATAGTAGCAATCATTTCATTTGCACTAGCTTATTTCATCGGAGTAAAACAATACACTTGCCTCTTATCAGGATTCAACGAACGCCGCGTGCTTGATAAAGTGACACTATCAAAAATAGTAGGTCTTTATAATTTAATTGCTGGTGTCATTGCGACAATCGGTAGTGTCTTCACTACTCCTAATGCCAAAATCTTATTTCCTATCATTATAATTGGACACGTTATAATCGCGGCTTATGTAAATACACGCATGGTGCAGTGAAAAAGATCACCCAAATGGGTGATCTTTTTTATAATTTATCAACATATTGCTTCGCTTCTAGTAAGGAAAAACCAAAAGCTTCTCTTACTCTCTTAACTGCTGTAATTTTTTTGCCTTCTTCTACAAGCTGGCGTAGTTCTTTATTAATTTCAGGTTCTCTTTCTACAATTCCCAATTCTTTCGTAATTAATTGTAATCTATCTTCAATTCTCTTTAAACGCGCATCATTTTTCTTTTCAATTGTAGTTAATTTTTCAGCGATATAAATGAAACCAAAGGCTACTATCGGTATAACCATCCAGAATTCCATGAATGTTCCCCCTTACTAACTTTCATTTGTTTTATTTCACTAACTTATGTAAATTTTACCATAAGAAACATTTACTGTATAATACCACTATATCAAACTGTTAATAAAACCTATTATTTTAGGGGGACACTTTATGAAAAGATTTTTAAATACGTTACTTCAATTTGTAGTTCTTTCAATCATGCTACATTTATTATTTGATATAGTGGGTTGGCTTGTTTTCAATGCACCAATTAAAAACAAACAAATCATCATTTCTTTAATAACAACCTCATGGATTATGTACATGTACCGCGATAAATTTTTTAAAACATTCACTTCAAATTAACTAAAAAACTTCATCTTTGATCGATGAAGTTTTTTCTTTTTCTCTCACACTCTCTATTCACTATAGTAT
>NZ_QPEL01000271.1:0-5616 GCF_008368965.1 Bacillus sp. AY2-1
ATTTAATATATTTTATAAGAGTAGTATAAATAAATGATACAATAATGGGAAAAGAGGGGAAATTTGTTTGTGATTATTTTCGTAATAAAGGAAATATGATACTCAGTTTATCTAGAATGGAGTTAAAAATTTTATGGCACAAAACTTTGCTATTTTTTCAAATACAATTGGGGAATATGAAATTTTTATAAAATCCCAAACAATTTATTGGCCTAGATCACTTACTAAACTTACAAAGTCTCAAAGTGATAGTGGAAATGCAAAAGAGGAAGTGATTGGGGATAAGGTTTACCTGGTAACAGGAGCTTCTATTCGTGATTATATATTCGAAGATTTAAAGGGAAAAGTTACATCTTCGCCAATGATTACACATATGGGAACTGTTAAAAAAATTATAGAAAATCCGATTATTTGTTACAGGTATAAACATAGCAATAAAAACAGAAAAAGGGACACTGTTATGTTACCGTTTCAAATGTTTAAAATACTTAAGGGATTTAAGAGATATCTAGATGAAGATTTTACAAGTGAGAACTTGGCTGAGATAGAGCGGATTTTAAAAGTTGGAGTAATTATTGAAGAATTACAGAGGGAAGGGAAAATAACGTTTGAGCGTGCCTATGAAATTGGAGATGTTTATTATATTGGTGATAAAAAGGGGAATTTGTTTATTTTAGATAAAGATTTCACACCTGTTTCGCGACAAAGCGCAAATGTTGAGAGGACAAAAAAAGTACAGATGATGCCGGATAAGAACTCTTTAATAGCCATTCGAGAGGCATGTAATGCAGCTGGATTAAAAGGTGAAGAAGTGATTCAACACTTAGGTACGTGGCAAGGGGAACAGTACATGGAAATCGATATTACAGATAGCTTGTTTATACCTGTTGAGTATAAGCAGGGGCTTTTGCAAGGAATTTCAACGAGATTGTTGACAGATGGAGATGATGGTTCACTGGTATCTCAATTGTACAATACGGTAACTAATCAGCAAGAAACAAAATCATCACAAAAGGGGAGTAAGGACGTGAAATTTGCAAAAAATCAAATTTTGTATGGACCACCTGGAACAGGTAAAACGTATAATACGGTTCTATATGCAGTTGCCATTTGTGATAAAAAAAGTGTTGAGTCACTAAAGGAAATACCTTATAAAGAAGTACTAAGTCGTTATGAACTGTTAAAAAAAGAAGGAAGGGTTGCTTTTACAACATTTCACCAATCGTATGGATATGAAGAGTTTATTGAAGGGATAAAACCTGTAATTAACCAACAAGATGAAGATTCTATATCAGATTTAAAATATGAATATACTTCTGGGTTATTTAAAAAGTTTTGTGAAGAAGCCAAAAAGGTTAGAGTACAAGCACCTTCCTTAAAAATCCGGAAGCACCCTGTTGTGTGGAATGTCCTTCTTGAAGGGACGGGACAAACTAAACTCAAAGAAGAATGTTTTAAGAATGGCTATATTAAGATTGGGTGGGCTAAGCAAGAGCAATTCATAAATGAACAAAATGATAGTGTAAACGGTACAGTAAGAAGGATTTTGTTAAATTTCCAAGAGGAAATGCAAGAACAAGATCTTGTCTTTATTCAAAGAAGTAATACAACTATTGATGCAATAGGAATTATAGACGGCCCTTATGAATTTGATGAGTCCGATAAAAGATATCCAAGGAAAAGAAAAGTGCAGTGGATTGCTACTAATATTAATGAGGAAGTATATGCTCTAAATAAGAATACAAAATTGGATAGGAAGACTGTATATCCATTAAGAAAGATGGATATTGAAGGGGTAATCAACTTAATTGAAAAGTATATTAGTACTAAAGAGATTAATATAGAAAAAAATATTGATCCATATGTCTTTATAATAGATGAAATTAACAGAGGGAACATTTCAAAAATATTTGGAGAGTTAATTACACTGATTGAGCCAACAAAGAGGATTGGAGCATCAGAACAAACTAATGCACTTTTACCATACACAGGGGAGGAGTTTGGTGTCCCTAATAACGTACATATTATTGGGACAATGAACACAGCAGATAGATCTATTTCTTTAATGGATACAGCATTAAGGAGAAGATTTAAATTCATTGAGATGATGCCTAACATTGAAATACTTAAAGAACTAGGTATTCTCGAAATAGAAGGCATTGATGTTCCAGCTATTTTAAAAGCGATGAATGAAAGAATAGAATTCTTATATGATAGAGAGCATACAATTGGACATGCCTTTTTTACTCCTTTGGTTGGAGAAGAAAATCAATCTATACAGAATCTAGCACATATATTTTTAAATGATATTATACCATTATTACAAGAGTATTTTTATGAAGATTATAGCAAGATACAGTTAGTGCTTGGAGATAATGCCAAAACAGATGATATAAATAAATTTGTTTTAGATACAGAAGTTAAACTAAAGAATGTATTTAAAGGAAATCCAGATATTGATTTACCAGAGAAGAAATATGAAATTCAGACAGAAGCTTTTTATAGGGCAGATAGCTATAAACAAATCTATTAAAGCATGGTGAAGAAATGAATAAGTTATTAGAGGTTTGTGAATTTGAATCAGTAACCTGCAATAAGGATTATGAAAATGATGCCTCTTATAAGTATTTAAATGAGGAGATTTTTCAAGAGTTAGAAAAATTTATATTAACCTTTAATGTGAACGAAGGAACAAGTTCAGCAGATTTTTTCAAAATGGGCATGCGGAGAAATGTTGGGAAAATTATTCAAGCAAGGAATTATGTTGGATTAATTCAGATGAAGAATGGGTTTCAGGTTCAAGTTCTTCCCAAGATTACAAATGGTGGGCTTGAGGATACAAAGAAAACATTTCTAAGAATGATCCGAAGTATGAAAGACTTTCCAAGTAAGATTTTTAATGATGCTAATCTAAACTTAGATAAAATGAACCTGTATGAGCTTTTTATTAATATGTATATCCAGGAAGTAAGAGAATTAATAAAAAAAGGTCTTCGCTCATCGTATGTTCCTGTAGTAGATAATGTAAACTATTTTAAAGGGAAGTTAATAGTTTGGGAACAAATCAAGAAAAATCAAATACATAAAGACCGATTCTATGTTGAGTATGACGAGTATGGAATGAATCGACCAGAAAATCAATTAATCAAGTCAACATTATTAAAATTACAAAAGTTATCTAATAGTGCAGCCAATATAAAAGGAATTAGGCAGTTGCTCCCTAATTTTGAGAGGGTAAAACCTTCAATTAATTATAAAAAGGATTTTTCAAAAGTAGTTATTGATCGGAATACAAAAGATTATAAAACGATAATGCAGTGGTCTAAAGTTTTCTTAATGAATCAGAGCTTTACGACCTTTTCTGGAGAGACAAATGCTAGAGCAATATTGTTTCCGATGGAAAAGGTTTTTGAAGCATATGTTGCGAGAAACCTAAAACAAGTATTAAGTGATCTGATGTGGGAAATATCAATTCAAGATAAGGGGTACTATTTGTTTAATAGTCCTAAAAAGTTTGCATTACGACCGGATATTGTTATTATGCGTGAAGATGGTAGTAGGGTAATATTAGACACGAAGTGGAAAATGCTAATTGACAACCAAGATAGAAATTATGGTATATCACAAGCTGATATGTATCAAATGTATGCTTACTCAAAGAAATATGAAGCATCAGAAATATGGCTATTATACCCGGTAAATGAGGGGATGAAGGATACTGATATTAATTTTAAATCATATAAAGACGAGGTGCTGGAATTAAAAGTAAAAGTTTTCTTAGTTGATTTAACCAATATTCAAGAAAGTCTTATTGTGCTGAAAAAGCATTTAATAAATGGTAGAAATGAAGTACAGTGTCTGAAGTAACAGGAAAAAGTATTGAAATATATTGCTTTCTAGTAAATAGTTCAAGTTCAAAGTGTGAATTATTTTTGTTTTAAATTCACCTTATACTTACCACGTCCTTTTTTATTTCTTTATTTGAAAGGAATATAGTTAAAATGTAATAAAGTGTTATGACTGTGTAGAGATAATAAAGTCATTTGAAAAATAATATAATTGCTTGAAAATTCTTCTTCCACTAACGGCAGTAGATTAGTTCATTAAGGAATCAAAATAAGAACTTATAGCTTCTGAAGAAATGGAAAAAAGAAAGAATTTAAATACAAAGTAAGCTCTGTTATACAGAGGTAGAGACATTATAATTCATTTTAAAAGATGCGATATTTATAATAAAGTCGAGAATTTTTGAAAAAATATTATTGTGAATTTATAAAATAGTTGTTGCTAAAGATGGAGTGAATTGGGATTTTACGCCATCTTTTTTTAAAATCTTGTATAATAAATATAATGATTTATATATTGAACGACCAATTAGGAGGAGTAAATGATATGTTTGATAAATTAAAAAAATTTAAAGATGCAAATTGTTCACAGTGTGGTAAAACAATCGAACATTGTGAACAATTTGCAGTTTTTTAGTATTACTTGAAGAAAAAAGATGCCTGTTGGACAATTAAATAAAATATTAGATAAGGGAGTAAAAGAAATTTTATGTAGATAATGCTGAAACAGGAGTGAAATTTCTATTTTTCACAGTAAAATAAAAATTTGAACATATTTTTTAATCAAACTTTTAGTGGACCGATTAATAATGGTAGAACATTGGATGAAAAACACAAGAATTTTTAATGAAATAAAACTTTCGGCACTGAAACACAGTAAGAAAGAGGATAGGAATATAAATAATTTCTTAATAAACGAATTAAATAATATAAATAGTGTTTGGGGGAAGACATGCTACAAACTATAGATATTAAGCGAGAAAAAATTGAAAGTACTTTAGATGAATATTTGACAAGTTTAGAAGCTGCGGAAAAACAGGAGATATTACAGCATAAAAATCGAATTATTGAAGGTCTAATGACTGGAAAGTTTAGGGATTTAGGTGGCTTAACAGCTATGAGGGGATTTGTATACCAATATTATGTATCGATGTATTATATGGTATCTATGATATACCCAAGGAAGAAGAATTGGTGGCATTCAGTGGTATTAGAGTACTTTGATGATTTAACTTTAATTGGTGAAGATAAAATTCGATTTATACAAGTAAAAACAGTAAAAGACGGTGGAACTAAAAATCATACACCAAATGATTTTGTTAAAAGAAAATCTTTAAAAGAACCTGAGACTGCTAGAGCCCATTTTAATAGTTGGGTGGAGAAAAATATACTGAATTATGACCATTTTTTAGAATCTAGCTTAGTGGAAGCGGACTATAAAACTAAATTGACTCCTCAATTTGAAATAGTAACCAATACTAAACAGAGTAGTTTATCAGATTTAATAAATTATACAGGAAATATTAATTTTGAAATTAAAGATGGTATAAAATCTGAAGATAAAATAAAACTAAGTATTCTAAAACCGATCGAAAAGTTAGGTCTAGAATTTGAAAATTTTGCGCAAAAAGAAATTGACTATTATTTAAAAAAGCTATATATAAATAAATTTGGTTCAACAAGAGAGCTATATGAAGATATTATAGATATGATTGAGGAAACTATTCATATAAATGATATTAGAGCTAAATCTATAGCAGAGTATGTATTC
>NZ_QPEL01000272.1:0-3962 GCF_008368965.1 Bacillus sp. AY2-1
CCGTTAATATTGCTTCTATTACATTAGGACAATTAAAGTTTGATAGAATTACTTCATCTCCCTTTGCCACTTTTAAGTACTTTAAACCAACTACTAATGCAGATGTACCGCTATTAGTTAATACAATTTCTGCATCCGGATAAAGAGCTTGAAGACTTTTTTTAAGTTTAGAATCATTAGGTCTATATACACTTTTCAAAAAAAATACATGATCAGATATACTCCAAGGAGAAGAATATATGGGATACTTAATTTTCTTTGGATTCTTAGGATATAGATACTGTGTTTCCATACTTCTCCCCTATTATTATCTCTAGTCCTTTATCTAATGAAATAATTGGTTGATAGTTTAAAAATAATTTAGCTTTCTCTATTGAAGGGATTCTTCTAAAGATTTCAATGCTAGAATTTCGGACTCCCTCTTCACCTAAATCAAGAAATTTAATTTTACTTTTATTGCCCATTAATTCATTAATTTTTATTGCTAGTTCTTCCATAGATATAGGTTTGTTATTGCCAATATTAAAATCTGCAAAGTTTTCTCCTTCATATTCAAAGGCTAGTATAGTTCCGTTAACAATATCACTTATATAACTAAAACATCTAATTTGCTGTCCATCTCCATAAATAGTAATATCTTCACCACTATGAGCTTGTTTTAAAAACTTAGAAATTACAAAGTTATCATTTTGTTGTGAACCGTATACATTAAAATAACGAACCACTCTAATTTTCAAACTATTACTAGCGTATTCTTTCAAATAATCTTCGGACATTAATTTAGCTTTTCCATAAGCTGATTTTGGAATTTTAATATCATTTTCTTTAAACGGAACACTCACTCCATCCCCATATACCTCCGAACTGGAAGAAAACAATAATTTTTCTATGCCATTTTCGTTACAAACCTGTACAATATTTTTCGTGCCTTCAAAGTTCACCCTCACTACATCTTCTTCATTTAAACGGCAATTATCAACACCCACTAATGCAGCTAAATGGATTACCCCATCGACATCAATAAGATTTTCTCTTAATGTTGCAATATCTAAAATATCAATTTCTTTAAAAGGAACATCAATACTTGGTTTAAATTTATCAAATATAACTACTTCATACCCCCTTGCTAGTAACTCCTTTGTAACATGCTTACCAATAAATCCGCTGCCACCAATAACCCCAATTTTCATAAATATTTACCTCCCTATTTTTAATTGATATAGACTTTTTAAAGACGTTATAATATGTTCAACCTCATTGTCTGTAAGAGCACTATACAGTGGTAATGAAATAATTTGATTAAATATCTCTTCCGTTTTAGGTAAATATACGTTAAATCTCTCTTCATAATACGGATGCATGTGAACAGGAATAAAGTGAACACTTAGCCCAATGTTTCTCTTTTTCATTTCTTGAATTACCTGATCTCTACTAACAGGAGAATTAGAATTAATTTTTATAACAAATAAATGCCATGCGTGTTTTACACTTGGATTGTTAGTATAATTAGGTAACGTTATATACTCTTGAACCTCTTTTAATTCCTCTTGGTACCTTTCAGCTATTCTCTTGCGTTTTTCAATCATTTCATCAGCTCTTTTTAACTGACTAATACCCAAACTAGCTTGTAGATCCATCATGTTATATTTAAACCCAGGTAATAGAACATCATAACGCCAGCTTCCTTCTTCACCATAACGATTCCATGCATTTTTGGTGATACCATGCCAACCATATAATCTAGCTTTTTCAGCAATCGATTCATTTTTAGTGACTAACGCTCCACCTTCACCTGTTGTTATATTTTTTGTGGCATAAAAACTGAAACAAATAACATCTCCATGTGTACCAATTAAAGTATTATCATATTTTGTTCCTAATGCATGCGCTGCATCCTCTATCAAAAACAGTCCGTATTCTTTACATAGTTTTTGAAGTTCTTTTAATTTAGCCGGATATCCAGCAAAGTGAACTGCAATAATTGCTTTCGTTTTTTTAGTGATTTTTCTTTTAACATCTTGAAGATCAAGACATAAATTCTCTTCATCTATATCTACAAATACAGGTTTTGCACCTACATGCATAATAACGTTTACACTTGAACAAAAAGTAAAACTTGGAACTATTACTTCGTCTTCTAATCCAACTCCCAGAGACAGTAATGCTAAATGTAATGCGGCAGTCCCTGAATTACAACTTACTACATGTTCAGTATTCAGATATTCTTTTAAATTCTCTTCAAACTCTATCACTTTTGGCCCCTTTGAAAGCCATCCAGATTTAAGGGCAGAAACTACCCTATCTATATCTTCATCATTGATTTCCGGTCGATAAAAAGGAATAAACTCTACCATGTAATCACCTACAAACTTATAATATTTTTTTTATATACTGATTCATCTTTAAATATGTTTCTTGTGTCTAAAATTAAACAATTTACCTCGTTAAGCAATTTAAAATTAATGCAATCATGATCCGTATGAACAATAATTAAAGTGTATTTGTCTAATTGACTTAGGTTTAAATCTATAGATTTTTTCAATGTGTTATCGCCCACAATGAGTTCCTCTATAAACGGATCGTAATAATCCACGTTATAGTCTTCTATCATTAAATCATTCATAATATCCAAAGCTGGCGATTCCCTAGCATCATTAACATTCTTTTTATATGCAACACCAACCATAAGAATATCCTTACCATCTTTATCATCTAGTAACTGTAGTGCTCTATTAAGAACGTACTTAGGCATGTTTTCATTAATTTCTCTTGCCACATCAATCATTTTTGTTGCTAAATCCTTATTATTTGCAATCCACTTAAAATAAATAGGATCAATCGGAATACAGTGTCCTCCTACGCCAGGGCCAGGATAGAATTTTTGAAATCCAAATGGCTTAGTTCCTGAGGCATCAATTACTTCCCAAATATTTATGTTTAACTCATTACAAATTTGTGTCATTTCATTAATAAAAGCGATATTTATAAAACGATACGTATTTTCTAATAACTTAGCTGTCTCTGCTACTTCTGGACTGCTTACCTTATGAATATCCTTAATTAAGTTACTATAGAAAGCTGCTGCACAATCGGTACAATTAGATGTAACTCCACCTACGATTTTTATAATATCTTGAATTGAAAACGATTGATTTGCAGGATCGATTCGCTCTGGAGAGTATGCTACAAATATATCTACACCAATTTTAAAATTAGTTTTCTGTTCTAATTTGTATAAAACTTCTTCTCTTGTAGTACCTGGATAAGTAGTACTTTCTAAGATAATTAATGTACCTTTTTTAATGTATTTAACTATTTCATCAACTGCTGAATGAATATATGTTAAATCTGGTTGTTTACTAGTTCTTTCTAATGGTGTAGGAACACATATAACTACAACATCACATTCGTTTATATAATCCATTTCTGTACTAACAAAAAATCTATTTGTATGTAAAGCATCTTGGATTTCAGTATCTTGAATATCACTGATATAGCTTATTCCACGTTCTAGTTTTCTTATTTTTACTGAGTTTTTATCAAAACCTCTTACCGCATAACCTACTTCTAAACATTTAAGAGCCGATGGTAGTCCAACATAACCTAGGCCTACATATCCAATACACGCATTTTTATTTGCAATTTTTTCAACTAATAAACTTTTAGTTTCATTATTTAATACTGTGACCATTACTTATCACTTCCCCAAAAGATTTGATATTAAAATGCTTACTAGCAAATAATAACTGTGCGTTCTAAAATCCCATGGATGCATATAAAATACTGAATTAGCAACAAACTACATTTTTGGCACTATCAATCCTCCTAATTTAATAAACATCTAAATTTGTAGAAATTCATGCGAAATATCAAGATGTAATTTATATCTATAATATTCACACGTTATTTTTTGGGATTCAATTGATATTTTTCTATTTTTTTACTTTCTCAATATATAATAA
>NZ_QPEL01000273.1:0-4960 GCF_008368965.1 Bacillus sp. AY2-1
CTTATTATTAGTTCTATTGCTTTAGGTGCAACAATAGGAGTGAGCAAACCTACATTTGCTGCTATAATACATTCTCCATCACAGTTTAAAGAAACTCGAAATGTTCATGTGCAATCCCTATATTCTCCATGGCAGTATTTAGGGCAAACTTCAAGGGAACTTCAAATTAAAAGTAAGGATCCAAAAGTACTAGCTTTTGAACTAGCAAAAGAAGCACCATTTTACGAAGAAGAATTAGTGGATATGTGTTCTACAATCTTGAGAGAAAATGTAAATGTAGTATATTGGACAAGTAAGGAATGGGCTAGATTTGAAGAAGGAAATTACGAGTTTAAACATGAAATGAAAATTTATAGAGATAAAGAACGTCAGCAATTAATTACTTCACTAGAATCATAAAAAAAATAGAAGCTATCTTTAGTAAGATATGCATCCAATGTAGACAGGAAAAGAAAGCACATAAAACTGTTTCGATATTGGAAAGTAAACTAAAAAAACAAGTATAATTACTTGTTTTTTTTAGGTACAGTAATTATTTAGAAGGCTTAGCTTGTGCATGGTCACCTACATTAATTGGATAACCATAATCCGCTCTACAACATGATTGGGATACAAAAGCTAGAAAGATATCAATCCATTTATTTTTAAATTGAATTAATATTCCTCCGTCATGGTATGATTCGTTATATTTTGAAAAATCATTTCACAAGCAATATGTAATACTTTATGGGAACATTATTAAATTTGAACGATATTAACAGAACTTTGTTGATAATTAGCTAAAAAAGTATTGTACGATTAAATGCATTGTGTTACATTTGTGTTACAAAACTATTACTTAATGTTATTATTGTTTCGGTAATATTTCTTGTTGTTTCTGTAATGTTACGAAATTTATAGATGTTTTATGTGTATAGGAGTGTGTGTAGTAAAGAGTCTGAGTTGAAAATAAGTGCACACTTTAAATTTCCTTTCTGTCTGAATGAAGAAGACTACCAACTAATTAAGGGGTTTAAAGTAAAAACTTTAAATAAAATGTGCTTCCTTTCCCACACACAATTTAGTACATATTTAAAGTACAGTCTAGTTGCTACACAGACTCTTGTACATATAAACATTAAGGTGAAATAGAGATAAGGATTTATTACATAAAAAGCATTACTTAGCTAAACGTAAAAATATTATCTGTGCATTTTGATAAAATGTTAAAATGCCTAGATGATATTTTTTAGAAGATTTCTTGGATATGTTTATGAATAACAATTTCTAATACTTAATGATTCTCTACTGCTAAAATATCCAATAATTTATGTAATTGGATTTATAAGGTGTATGTACATTCACTTATATAGGGAAAATGAGGTTTTTCATATGAAGTATAGTTATAAAGTTTTTATATTTATTTGGACAATTATTTTATTGTTTTTTCTACTTTATTATGGTTACAGTGAAGTTTCCGACACCGAGCAGGTGCCAGTCATAACAATCAAAAAATAGAAGTGAAAAATATTGAGAAAACCAAATGAGATAAAAATAGATACAGTAGAAAGACTACTACAGGAAGTAATTAATCGTACGAAGTTAGATGAAATATTGGAAATAAAAAACTTTAATGGAAAATATGTTGATTGCTGCTTGGGGAGAAAATTGTAGATATCACAATTGGTATAAAGATATTCATGAGTTATTCAGAGGTTACGATTTACACTGCCTTAGGAAAAAAAGGATAGGTTTCCGAGACACCCTTTATATTTAAGTAACGATTCAAGCTAATAGATTACATAAAATCAGAGCGGATTGTGCATCGTCTTATTCGAACTACAAGAAACCATAAACGAACAAGTAAAGCGGGACTTAGAGTAAACTGTAATGGTGAAACAGGAGGAGACGCATGGGTGTGGTGTTCAATTTGTCATGAAGAACATCCCGTTCTTTTCTGATATGTTTCAATATAATCAAGGAAACCCCTATCATTCCTTACCATTATGTCAGCACACATATATGGTATACGCTCATTTAACAGAGAATTATGTAGGGGAAGATTTATTTCTTCTGCAAAGTGCTGCAGCATTCCATGATACAGGTAAACCGTTTTGCCGTGTATTTAAAAAGCTCAAAGGGTACCATTCGTATTATGGTCACGAATATGTCAGTACTCACATCGCTTGCCACTTTTTAATGGAACTTGGTTTCGAATAGGAGTTTATTGAGAAAGTATTAATGATTACAGAGTTTCATATGAAGATGTTACATGGCGGGGAAGAGGCAGCACGTGAAATCTATCATTACTGCGGTGATGAGATGCTTACGAAATTATATTTTTTCCGAGATGCAGATGCATTTGCGAAGTAGAGAAGGGAAAAAATGCTTGTAAATATCCACGAACATTGCACGTTCCTTGGTCGATAGGGGTAACAAGTGATGACCGTGTTCTACAAAATATGGACGGATTTGAAACTCAAGAAGTAATCGTACTAGAAAAGTTAGATGGTGAAAATACATCCCTTTATAAAGATGCTATTCATGCAAGGTCGTTATCAAGTGGTCATCACCCATCGAGAACATGGGTAAAAACGTTACAAGGAAGTATGGGGTATAGAATTCCAGAAGGATGGCGTATATGTGGTGAAATGTATATGCTTGTCATAGCATTCACTACACAGCACTGACTTCCTATTTTTATGTCTTTTCAATATGGAATGAGAAAAATGAATGTTTATCGTGGGATGCAACAGTTGCATGGTGTAAAAAGTTAGGCCTTGCACACGTTCCAGTGTTATATCGTGGCCCCTATAATGAAAAGGTAATTCGTTCGTGCTACAACGGTACTTCACTCTTTGGAGGGATTCAGGAAGGGTATGTACTTAGATTAACGGATGCGTTTCACTATAATGATTTTTCAAAATCCGTAGGGAAATTTGTTCGAAAAGACCATGTGCAATCCAATCAGCACTGGATGACACATGCGGTTATCCCCAATAAATTAGCAAAATAAAAACACGCAATTCCAAATGGAACTGCGTGTTTTTTCGTTTTCTAACATCATTTGACGTTCATGTATGGTTACTCTTATCAGAGAATATACTCCCTAACACGGAAAACTATTAATTTATTAGTTTTTATTCGTAACTTTTAAAGTATCTAATACGACTTTAGTCGCGTCAGCAATAAGCTTATCATCATATTCTGCATCTTCTTTATCATGATTAGAAAGGATGGCAAGAACAATTGGCTTTTTATTTGGTGGCCAAATAATCGCAATATCATTCCTTGTTCCATAAGATCCTGCGCCTGTTTTATCAGCTACTTCCCATCCTTTTGGTACGCCCGCACGAATCAACTTATCACCAGTCGTATTTCTCTTCATCCAATCTACTAATAATTCACGTTTCTCTGTTGGAAGTGCAGATCCTAATGTAAATGATTGAAGTGTCTTAGCGATCGCTTCTGGTGTACTGGTATCGCGCGTTTCTCCAGGATGTACTTCATTTAATTCAGGTTCAAATCGTTCAGATTTAGTAACCGTATCTCCCGTTTCTCTCAAGATTTTTTCAAATGCGGATGGACCACCTAATTTTTTAAGAATTAAATTATGTGCCGTACTGTCACTATATCGAACAGAAGCATCTGCAAGTTCTTTTAACGTCATTCCTGTATCCACATGCTTTTCTGTAATTGGATTATAATTAGAAAGGTCTTCACGCGTATACGTAATCCTTTCATCAAGAGCTTCTATTGAGTTCTGACGTAAAAGAGCTCCCGCTGCTAATGATTTAGATGTAGAGGCAAATGCAAAACGATCATTTGGATGATAAGCAACAGTTTGATTTGTACCTGTATCCAGAGCATAAATACCAAGCTTAGCATTATATTCTTTTTCAAGCTTAGCAAAAGAATCATGACCTGTATTTTCTTGTTTAATTTGCTTTATTTGTTTTGTTTGCTTAGGTGGTTCAGATGGAGTATTACTATTAGAACACCCTATTAGTGTTACACATGAAAGTAATACGACAGGTACAATCTTTTTGTAGGTAAAGAACTTGTTTAAAACGTACATGAATTTTCAACCTCTTTCAACAATATATGGATTTTGTTTTGGTATTTTAAATACCGATGTTAATTAAAGTGGGTGTTGGATACCAATACTTCTGAAGTTGAATTTTAACAGGATAAGCAGAACCAAAGCGTTTATATGAATGAACGGTTACTGTTTAGGGTGTTTCTTTTTTGCTTACACTTGTAATAGTTTACCTGTGAAAGTATTAAACTCGTAACATTTAAATGAAGTATTTCAATACACACTTTTTTTACATCACTTTACTTTTGGGAATAATAAGTCCTTTCATATTTTTAGGAATACACATAATAGACACTCTAAGTAATAAATTTGTTCCATTTTAACTTGGTGAACGGTAAAGAAAATACAATGAATTGTAAATGAAACCTGTACGGGAGTATAGTACAGTGCATATGAAAAACCCCTCAATGCTATCTCTGAAAAAATCATAATTCTCGGCTTTATAAACTGTATTTTCAAAAACATTGCGAGCTTGTAAGAAAAATGAAAGGTAATTCAATATGAGATAAACAACCTTACTACTACAATGAAAAACAGAATTATTCTTAAAAATCATGAGATACGATATCAAGTTATTTGCGTGTTTAATATATTTGACCAAATATTCCAGTTTCAATAGGAAAAGTCGAATCAGACCATTAACGAATGGTATATTATTCGTATTTTGGAAAAGTCAAAATGTAGACAAGCATCTTCTATCAAATCTCATTCTTAGTGTGTACATTTGGAGGGGATTTCTCATATGAAATTAGTAAAAGTAACAGATGTTAGTTAGGAGAAAGATGATAATGTTAACAAATTCTATGGGAAGGTGAAGAAAGAAGGTAGCGTAGGTCTATTCCTACGTGTATATCATTTAGATAAAAAAGGTGTAACAGCTTG
>NZ_QPEL01000274.1:0-5032 GCF_008368965.1 Bacillus sp. AY2-1
GTTTTATGTCATGCTCTTTTAACAAATTAATTCTCAAATACAAAATTAATCTTATTATCTTTCCACTCTAATTTCGCATCAAACGTTTTCTCGCCCTTTTTAAAGCCTTTAATTAAATCAGTCTTTTCACCTTTTAAGAGCTTTGTCATATTCTTTTGCGAAATTGTTTTACTTAATATCTTCTTTGAAATGGTGAAATCACATTGCGTTGTATTATAGTTAGAACAACCGTAAAACGTTGACTTATCAATTACATCGCCATCACATTTTTTACAGCTACCAACCTTTTTACCCGTTGTAAATTTCGATCCTTTTCGTTCAATCGATTCAACATGTAGTCCCGTGAAATCCCACTTCTCAGACATTTCCACTGCGTCTTCAATAATTTTAGCTGATAGCTTTTTCGTCTGTTCCATAAATGTAGCTGGTGAAGCTGTACCTTCACCAATTTCCGCAAGACGTTGTTCCCATTTCGCAGTCATTTCCGGTGAAGCTAGTATTTTGTCACCAATTGCGGTAATTAATACTTTTCCTTTATCAGTCGCATACACTTGGTTTTTCTTTACATCTATATATTTACGGTCTTTCAGCATCGTAATAATACCCGCGCGGGTCGCTTCCGTACCTAAACCTTCTGTTTTCTTCAATACCTTCTCTAGCTCTTCATTCTCTAAATACTTACCGGCTGTTTTCATTAACGTAATAAGTTGTCCTTCTGTATAACGCTTCGGTGGCTGTGTTTTTCCTTCTTTCACTTTCACCTTTACAACTTTTCCTTCTTCACCTTCAGCTACAATTGGAAGAATGGTTTCGTCATCTTTATCGTCTTGGAAAATAACTTTACGCCAACCTTCTTGAATTTGCTGTTTTCCTTTTGAAATGAATTCAGCACGTTCATCTACAAGCGTTACAATCGTTGTATAGTCAAAGATTGCAACTTCATAATGAGCTGCAATAAGCCTTCTTACGATCATATCGTATATTTTCTTTTCATCACCTGATAGTCTGCTTGGGTTTGTAACTTGCTCTGTCGGAATAATCGCGTAGTGATCTGTTACTTTCTTTTCATTTACATAACGCTTATTGTTCATAATGGATTCAACCGGAGCCGGTAATAAACCTTTATATTCATCAAACTGACTTAACTTCTGTAAAATATCAGGGAAAGTCGCTGCTTCTCCTTGAGTAACATAGTTAGAATCTGAACGTGGATAAGAAACAATCCCTTTTTGATAGAGTGCTTGCGTTATATCAAGCGTCTTTTTCGGTGAAAACTTAAAGGCTTTATTTGCCGTTGCTTGCAGTGATGATAAGTTGAATAAAAGCGGCGGCTGAAACTCTTTACGCTCCGTTTTCATTTCCTTCACAACAGCCGGTTTCCCTTGGCAAAATGCCGCAATTTTATTCGCCATATCAGGGTCTTTTAAGCGGGATTCATTATCCTTCTCCCATTTCCCGTCATATTTCTTTCCTTCTATATTAAAGGTTGCAAACACTTCCCAGAAAGGCTCTGACTTAAAGTTTTCAATTTCTTTCTCACGCTTTACAATCAATGCTAACGTTGGTGTTTGGACACGACCAGCAGAAAATACATCATTCATTCCTTTTTTCTTTAACAAAATACTAAACACACGTGATGCATTCATGCCAACAACCCAGTCAGCACAAGATCTTGTGTATGCTTCGTAATACGTATTAATTGTATCTGATTCATCAAGTAAATTTTTAAACCCTTGATAAATAGCTTGCTTCGTTAAAGACGAAATCCATAGACGCTTCATAGGCTTTTGCACGTTACAAAGATTAATAATATTTCGTACGATTAGTTCCCCTTCACGCCCAGCATCGCCTGCGTGAATAATTTCTGTTACCTGTGGATTATGTAACAGCTGTTTCACAACGTTAAATTGCTTATACTTTGACTTTGTTACTTCAAATTGAAAACGCTCTGGAATCATCGGTAATGTATTAAGTGACCATTTTTTCCACTCTGCGTGATAATGCTCTGGATTACATAACTGCGTCAAATGACCAATTGCCCATGTACAGTACGCTCCATTTGGAAATAACTCATTTGCTTCTACTTCTAAATATCCATCTTTCCGGCGATATTTAAACTGTGAAACAAGAGCCAACCCTTGATCTGGTTTCTCGGCAATAATTAATTTCATTTTATAACTCCCTATCTGTATTCCAGTGTTACTTTCATTGTCTATATGTTTAGAAGCGATGATAAAACAACAATCTTATTTATCATTCGCGGTTTGTCTCGCAAATGTGAGACCTATAATATTATACGCTTATTCTTTATGGCTTCACAATAGAAACTCATAATATAACAATTTCTTTCACATGCTTACAATTAAAAAAGACGCCCTAAAAAATCAAGCGTTCCTTTGCTTACATCTATGAAATTGTGCAGATAATATGCAGATATAAATTATCATAAGTACACATATGATGAAATGAACGATAGGACAAGGAGGTATCATAATGTTTGCTTATACGTTAACTACCTTAACACTTTGCTGTACCTCAATTCTTATTGCATCCAATATTTCCAAACGTAAGGGTACCCTAATGGAGTATATGGTATTTATTATGTCTTTTAGTATGAGTATCGGTTTAAGTATTGGTTTTTATTTAGGCATTCTCTTTAAGGGGGAATTACTATATTCTACTTTACTTGCTATTTTAATTAGTGGTTTTATCGGTTTTTTAGTGGGTCTACGTTTTCACCTATATACTGCTTTAGAAGGAATGTTCTCTGGATTAATGGCAAGTATGATGGGAGCAATGATTACAGAAATGTTAAATGCTCAACAAGCTCATAGTATATTGTTCATTAGCCTTTTACTTACTATAACGATTACTATGTCCTGTATAATTCAATTGTTATCGGAGAACTTTTCTACTTTTATCCAACAGCGTTTTTTGTTATTACTTTCAATTAGTGTAGTAATTATCGTTGCCGTATTCGCGACATTCCCAGATCATACTCCTGCACCTGCACCTTCACCTGGGCATAATCAACATATACATTAGTACTTGCAACAAAAATGAATAAGCAGCTATCCATAGGATAACTGCTTCCTATTATTCTGGCTTATTAGGAATGTTTTGGTTTGGAACATAGTCAGATTTATAATCTGTATAGTTCACTTCCGTTACCATCCCTGCTGAAGCATGATGTAGGTCGTGACAGTGGAACATCCACTCACCGGGATTGTCTGCTACAAAGGCTACTTCATATTCTTCTCCTGGTTTTAAGTTCAATGTATCTTTTACAATTGGAGAACCTTTTATCGGTTTTCCATCTTTACTCAACACCTGAAAGAAGTGCCCGTGTAAATGCATTGGGTGATCATCCATTTTAGAACGATTTACCAACTTCACTTTTACTAAATCACCCTTTTTTACTTGAATTGGGTCAATATCCGGAAATACCTTTCCGTTAATTGTATATACCATTTCATTTCCATTCATTTGCGTATTTAAGTCCATATTATATGTGGCAGTATACTCTTGATTTAACGTGAAACTACCTAATTTTTTAGTACCATATTTCATTATATCTACTTTCGGTAATTTTTCTTTTTCGTCTGCTTTATCTTTCATCTCTTTGCTGCCATCATATTCAATAACAGCTTTCATTCCTTTTGCACCTTTATTTTTCGAATGGTCTTCAACATACCATTTCCCAGTTTTATTAGCAGTAAATTCAATATCATAACGTTCGCCCGGTGCGATTGAAATTACTTTATCCTTTATAACTTTTGGATCGTTTATTGGTTGACCATCTGTCGCAATTACTTTTATATCATGACCGTGAACATGTATATCATGTGATAGATAACCAGCATTAACGAGTCGAAAACGAACTTTATCTCCCTTATTCACTTTCAATGGCACTACTAAATCACCGCTTTTTCCATTGATTGTGAATAAATCATACATACTCATATCATGACCTTCCATCTTCATATTTCCATGGTCCATTCCTTCCATATTACTAGAGTCTTTTTGATCACTGCCCACGTCCATACCAGAATGATCCATGCCGTTCTTATCATCATTCTTTTCCTCATTTTCATTACCTTTAGATTTATTACCTATTTGCCCTTTTGTCATTTCTTTTAACTGCTTATTCATTTCTTCTTTATCTGTAACCCATTCATCCAACATTAATGTGTAATCTTTATCATATTTTTCCTTTGTATCTTCTACAATGAGCGCTCCATACAAACCTCTATCTAATTGATTTACAGAATCTTGATGCGAGTGATACCAGTACGTTCCTGGTACGTTCGCTTCAAATTCGTAAGTGAAACTTTTTCCTGGTTCAACTGCATCTTGTGTCACGCCTGGAATTCCATCCATGTTATTTGGGACAGGATATCCATGCCAATGAATAGATACTGGTGCAGATAATTCATTTTTTAATGTCACTTTCACCTTTTCACCTTTTTTCACCCGAATTTCTGGACCAGGAGATGATCCATTAAATGTCCAGACTGGAACAATAACACCGTTACTTAACTTTTGCTTTTCTTCTTTCGCTATTAAAGTAACTTCTGGTCCTTTTTCAACCTTCAATGGTTTTGTAGCTGTTTCAGTCTGTATTGTTTTTTTATCTTTCATATTTTTATGATCATTTGTTGTATTTGTGGCCAAAGAACATGCAGCAATTAAAAATATTACAGAGACCGTAACAGCTTTTAATACAAATCGCTTCATGGAAAATCCCTCCTTTTTCAAAATCATTATAGAAGTTGATTTTCAAGAAAATAAGGAGATGTAACTAGATTTTACGTAAGCTAATTGGAAGATTACTAAAAGTGGAGACATTACAAGAGGCGAATATTTTAGAAATACAAAATGCTTTCCTTGTAGCGACTATATTAGCCGTTCTCGTATTTGTTTTGACGTTATTTCTTAAGAAACAATAACACTTCTATTATTAAATAAGAAAAATGTAGCTAAAATGCTCTTCACAAAAGAACTTAGATTTTTGTATAATAAGAACTAATGT
>NZ_QPEL01000275.1:0-4555 GCF_008368965.1 Bacillus sp. AY2-1
ATGTAGATGTATTAAAAGTAATGGCACATCCTGTTCGATTACAAATTGTAAATGAATTAATGCACCATAAAATGTGTAATGTTACACAGTTAACGGAAATATTAAGAATCCCCCAATCTACTGTTTCACAACATCTATCAAAATTAAGGGGAACCGTACTCCGTTCAGAAAGAAGAGGGTTAGAGATGCATTATTATATAGATAATGCTAAGGCACGTCAGATTGTTGAAATTTTAGGTTTGTAGATTAATAATACATAAAAGGTTTTCTGTTACAAGGCAGGAAACCTTTTTTATATGTATAACTAATTGTGTGATAATATCATACTGTAGAAACTACCTAACAATAATTTAAATTTAACAGCTTGTTTTATCTTGCCATACACAATTTAACACGATATATAGGTATAAACTTACAAAGAAGGGTTTTAATTAGAAATTAGATATAACAATGGATAATGGTAAGTGTATTAAAGAAATTATAGAATTAATGAAATAAAAAATAATCAATAGATGTTGTAAATGCATATATTTATAAGAATGTGGCAGGAATGAAATGAACTTTACAGTTACTTTAACTTGGATGAAAAGAGATTTAATAATTGTTTAATAGAGTTCATTACCTAGTAAATACGGAGTTCCTGGGCTTGAAGGGGAGGATATAAAAAAGATAATGTGAATAATCCGAAACAAATATGTTTCGGATTAGAGGTTCGAGATTTTATCCATTTTCATTCAACGGTTTGTAAAAGGTAATAAGTTGAATTTTCTGGATTTTAATAAAGGAAATGTATTAGGTTAATCAATAGATACTCCACCAGAGACAATCAGTTTTGTTGGTGCTGGCGTATCTCCACCATTAAACGAAGAGTGTTGTAATACATTTAAACTAATTATGCTACATGCTAATGCACTTACTACTACCATACTTAATACAATTTTCTTAATCTTTTTCATTATTTTAACGCTCCTTTTCTCAAATGTTTCTTATCAGCATTATTACTAATATAGAAATATTTGCTTGCCTTAACATGATTATCTGCCTCATAAAATTGGATTGCTAAAATCCCTGCATATTCTTTTACACAATCCCACATTTCCTCTTTTTCAAAATAAGAAATAGCATCAGTAACTACTTTTTCTAGTTTAATTCTAGGTAGTTCTGTGATTAGTTCATTTAAAACTGCGAAACGATGCTTATATTCCTCATTTCCTGATTCATTTGTATACTTCATTCCTTGCTCGATATATGATTTTGCTGTTTCAATGCCTTCTAAATTATAATATGCTCTTGCTAAGACAAATAATGCTTTAAAATGATTCGGTAGGGTATTTATAATTTCAGAACTCTGTCTGATCGCCAATGGAAATAAATCTTGAATATTATATAACCAGCCCAAATTATGACGTACTCTTAATAATAATTGTTCTTCATTATACTTTTTAAAAACATCAATAACCGTATTGAGACATTCTTCAGCTCTTTCAAACTCTCTTAGATCTATACAAGCTAAACCGTATACATTGTCGCATAAGGCAACATTAATTTCATAGCCTACATGATTCTGGTATACTTTTTTTGCCTTTACTACATGTTGAATTGCTTCAAATGGTTGATAAGATTGATAACAGTAAGTTGAAAATCTATACTCAAACTCGGCTTTTTCTACTGCGTCAGGTATATCAATTAAAAGTTCTTCCGCCTTTTCATAGTGTGTTTTCGCTTCAGTATAATTTGCTAAAATTGTAGAATGAATTGCCTTAAAGAAATGATAATAGTAAGCTAAAAATAAAAAATCATCTTTGATAGTAGAGAGTTTTTCTATTTGATTAAAAGAATCTTTTGTAATACTCATTGCATCTACCAAGACCATATATCTAAAATTCAGTAGGGAATAATAGAATGATACATAGTGGTCTGCTTCTAGTCCTTTTAAACTTTCTTTTACTTTTAGTATGTTTGTTTTGCTTCTTTTACATGATATAAACGAATTTCTTCATACCATTCGTGTAATAATCCCATCAATTGCTCATTACTCTTCTCTTGAACAGTCATAATATCCCCCTTTTCTATGTAAAGGCTTATTCTGATAATAACAGGAATTAGATACATTAAATTTAACAATGAGTTTTTTTCATTAATATACAGAATATTCGGAATATAGTGGTTACCCACCCTCTGTAATGCGACAAAATATAGCTAAGATAGTACAAATTTCGCTAAGTGATTTTTTGATGCTTAAATGTTTGCTATTGAATATATCGTATAAGAGGTGTCTTAGTACTATGGTAGAAAAGGAGGTAGCTTACATTGCTATTTTTTTGAGAAAATATTGGACTTATTAAGTTTCAAGGAATTCAATATAAGTATACTCATGTCTACTTATATTGAAAAGTGAGCGTTAGTTTATGATAAGTTTTGGGATTAATTTACTAAGGACAATGACAAATTTAAGAACAAGAAGAAAAGTAATGGATGCTAGAATTCTGCAAGCGTTAGGGTAGAATTTAAATGTTTTTTGAAAAAAAGAATTAGCTGAAGGGGATACAGTTGCTCTTCATGTACATTCTCGTACTAATTCTCAAGATAAGGGAGTTGCTATAGTGGATATATTTCGTATCAAGGATGGAAAGATTGTCGAACACTGGGATGTAATTCAAGAGATTCCAAGTGAAGCAGTTAATGATAATACGATGTTTTAGGTAGAAGGATATATATAAATTCAGATTTATAATAAAAAACTCCATTTTGATTAACCTTTTTTCAAAATGGAGTCTTTTTATTTTCCATATAAAATTAACAGTACCCTTGATGTATGAGTCACATCATAGTAAAAACTCTTCTATAGGCAAGAAGAGTTTTTTAGTAAGTCTATAGCATTCTGGGAGAAATTAATGTTTTTATTATTAATAATGAAAAATAATTAGGATAAGAAGGGGAAAATAGCATGAAAATGAAAGTAATGATTTTAACAGGTTCAGTACTTGCAGCAACAAATATTACGGGCAGATACAACTTTTAAAGATGTTCTTACTGATCATCATTTGGTCATATAAAGCATAAAAGAGAAAAATATCGTAGCAGGTTATAGAAATCGTATATATGGTTTCGGTGATAGTATTATACGTGGTTAAGTTGCTAGATTACTTTATCATTTTAGCCAAGATGGTTTTTAAAACATAATCAGTACGATTAAATGGGAGACATGAGTCATTGCTTATCGATGGTAAAGTAGACGTATATAATTTAAAAGGAAACCCATGCAACAATATAAATAATAATTTGTATGTGAACGTAAAAAATACCAAGATGGCCCTGAAGGGGAGGGGGGCTTGGTGTTTTTTAGCTAATATCACGATTTTTAAGTAATTTTCATATTCTGTTAACCGCACTAATATCAAGTTTTTTAATTCAATCGTTTAAATTTCGCAAGTGTATTCTTTATCTCTTTATCTTCCACATATCAGTGGGTAATCTTTGTATAATCTGATCTTATCTCTAAATCACAACTGTTACCCCAGTACCATCAAGTTAAAGTTTCATTTTATTTTGCTAACTTGATGGTGATGTGACGTAACCTTAATTATTTGGAAATTAAAAAAAGTCCCCTTAGTCATGTTAAAGGGACCTTGATCACGCAAATGATCTGTAAATCAATTCATTTTTGATAGACAGATCATTTGTATGATAATTTTTGTAAATAATTGCTGAATAGTGAATTTACATAAATGCTTTTAGAAGTTCTTGAATTAATGGGATTGCTCCACCTATAAATTTTAAAACTGCCATTGCGATTTCCATATTATTCTCTCCTCTTTTTTCGTATTAAGATATGATAAATCTTTATAAATTCATTATAGTAAGCGCTTACAATTATTACAATACATTTTCGTATGCAATATTGCATATTTATACATTAGATCTCTATTATTCATTTTTTAATGGTACTATAGCAAGGTGAGAGTCTATAAGGGTTCTCCTTAATAGGAGGAAATATGGAAAGAGTGCAAGCGATTTACAGTAATCAAAAATTTAAGAGTTGGGTTAAACAGGTATTAGCTGTAGGAGGAGTAATAGGGTGCTGCTATTTGGTGTTATATGTTTTCTGTTTCTTAGTTATCATGTAAATATTATACAACTAAACTAGTAGAGTCTTGCCTAGAGAGGTAAGGCTCTTTTATTGTAGTACCGGGAGATGAGCAAACTACATACAATATCTCTTAGGTTTTTCAGATCACTTTGTATGGTTCCTTGTTTAGAACAATAATTCCTATCATTGAAATTAAATAAACTTCTATTTAAAAGTTTCAATTTATATTGAAAACAGAATTCTATTGATAAAAAATATGTTTTTACTAGATACATATTAAAAAGACAAGCATAAATTATATTAGATTTTGGCAAAATCTTTTTGCCTTGGAAAAGGATTTAAATCTTACTGATAGATTTGATTCCTTTTTACATACCATAATCCTTATATTGCTACGTAAACATAATACAGTAATAATGATTTAAAAGCAAGAATTTTAGTAGCGGTACGTTCACACATCCATCA
>NZ_QPEL01000276.1:0-2883 GCF_008368965.1 Bacillus sp. AY2-1
GTATTATTTATAGGTAAATTGAGTAGTAGTTTTCTAAGGTTAACCTAACAATAACTCTTTTATAAAAAGGATATATGTTGACTATTTTATTAATATATTAGATTACACATCAGGATATATTCTGTTTTTCGGTTTAATAGGAAAGCGGCTGCTCTGGATATACAAAAAATTATTTCCAAAGAAATATTATATAGGGATTTTTAGAGGGATTACATTTACATTTAGTTGTCTATTTTTATTTCTAGCAGCCGGGATTTGGTTTGTTGATTGGAACAAGTTGTTTTAAACAGTAACATGAGGGTTACTGTTTTTTTCTTTGTAGTAAAGAGCTTTGTAAAGAGAGCGCTTTTTGTTCTGTTGTTAATAAGGAATGAATATGAACGTTTTCTGGACGAGGGACTATCGGATACATAAGATTTGTTGGAGAAGGGTGGTGCTCCGAGCCGGTTGGAGAATGAGGATCTGCATGAGTAAGTTTTCCATGAATACGTCTTGTAAATAAAATATGACCGATTTCGTGAGCGAGCGTATATATATTTTTCATAGGGGCAGCCGAATTTGTTAAAACGATATAGCCAGTAAGTTGCTGTTGTTTTGCTAAAGAATAAGCGCAGGCAATTACTGCTGTTTCTTTGAAATAATCACTGCCAATATAACAAATATAAAGGTCGCATTCAGGAGCTTCATTTACACATGTTTGGAAAAAGGATGCCAACTTTTCTTGACTTTGAATGGAATTTTTATAACTGATTTCACGGTCAAAAAAACGGAAAAGTTCATTTAATACAATTACTTCTTGAATTTGAAATGTAATGGGGTGCCAAATTGATTCTGCAACAGCTAAATCTTTTGCGATGCGGTCATCAGAAATATCGGCGCCGGGAGTAATGCAAATACATATATTGACGTATGGATCCATAAGGAACACCTCAAATGAAAAAAGTTCTTCCTATAATATATGTGGGGAAAAGATGTCATGTATGGATAAACGCCTTCTTTATTGAATATATAGATGACAAGTCGAAAAAATTTCATAGTTCTATAACATGGTATGGTCGTCTTTTTGATATAGTAAAGGAAAGGGGGAGAATATATGTATACATTAAAAATCGTTTCAGACAGAGAAGCACTTTATCAATTTGCGAGTTATGTAAGAGTTGTACAAGGGGTTGAAGATGTATATGTAGAGGTGGGAGAACCTTTATATGAACATCCTTTAATGAAGTTTTATGTACATATTAAGCTGAAAGAAACATATGAGCAGCATAAAGCGTTACAGGAAATAGCAAGATTAGTAGAATTGGGTCGTTTTACATATGTCCATTATCGTAATGATGAAATTGAGGAAGCTTTTGAAGCTGTAAAATATGAAAGTTTTAAGAAATAAAGATGAAAAAACGGAGGCGAAAGCTTCCTTTTTTTCTTTAAAATTACATGAACAAAAAGAGAGAAATTTTGTTATGATAAGGGAGGTTAGGGAAAGGGGAATTTACATATGGGGTATATTGAAGAGTTACGAAAAGTCGTTGGTACAAGACCGCTTATTCTCGTAGGATCAGCAATCATTATATTAAATGATAAACAAGAAGTATTGCTTCAATATCGTTCAGATACATATGATTGGGGTGTACCTGGCGGGGCGATGGAACTGGGTGAAACGACAGAAGAAACGGCACGTAGAGAGTTATTTGAGGAAACGGGGTTAACTGCAAAAATAATGCAATTTCTTGGTGTTCTATCAGGAAAAGAAGTATATTTCCGTTATCCGAATGGCGATGAAATTTTCAATGTCATTCATCTGTATCAGGCACATCATGTGAGCGGGGAATTAAAGCTCGATCATGAAGGGTTGAAACTTCAATATTTTCCAGTAGATAAGTTGCCAAAATTGAATGAAACGACAGAGAAAATTTTGCAAAAGTTTTTATATGCACTGACAGAATAGAAGGTTAATTCCTTCTATTTTTATTATATGAAATATTTTGATTTTTTAGTATGTTTATAGTATGATAGTTATAGATATACATCTTATGGAATTTCACCTAAAAACTTACTAGGGTACATAAGAGAGGGGCAAGTACAAAATGCATAATGTTGTTATTACAGCTGCAGTTCGTTCGCCAATTGGAACTTTTGGAGGAGCGCTAAAAAATGTAACGCCAGTAGAATTAGCTGTTCCTGTACTTCAGGAAGCTGTAAAACGAGGCGGGGTAGAACCACATGAAGTTGATGAAGTAATTTTAGGTCATTGTATTCAAAGAACTGATGAAGCAAATACGGCGAGAACAGCTGCATTAGCGGCAGGATTTCCTGACACAGTTACGGGATATACAATCCAACGTCAATGTTCTTCAGGTATGCAAGCAATTATGTCAGCTGCAATGCAAATCCAATTAGGTGTAAGTGATGTTGTTGTTGCAGGTGGAGTAGAAGCGATGAGTTCGAGCCCTTATGCATTGAAACAGCACCGCTGGGGACAACGTCTACAGCACGGAGAAATTCGTGATACGGTGTGGGAAGTGTTAGAAGATCCGATTCACCATATTATGATGGGTGAAACAGCGGAAAATTTAGTTGAACAATATGAAATTACAAGAGAGGAACAAGATGAAGTTGCTCTTCGCAGTCATACATTGGCACTGAAGGCAATCGAGTCTGGACACTTTGACGATCAAATTGTTCCTATTACAATAAAAGAACGTAGAAAAGAAGTAGTATTTTCGAAGGATGAGCATCCACGTGCAGATATTACAGCGGAAAAATTAGCAGGGTTAAAACCAGCATTCCGTAAAGATGGGTCTGTAACTGCAGGTAATGCATCTGGCCTGAATGACGGAAGTGCAGTTCTAGTATTAATGAGCGAAGAAAAAGCAAAAGAAAAAG
>NZ_QPEL01000277.1:0-1659 GCF_008368965.1 Bacillus sp. AY2-1
AGCTGAAACCTTTTTTACTACTTATGTAATTGTGATGCGATAACTTCCTGTGTATGCTTCGTTAATTCTTTAATATCCATATTCGCATAATCTTCAGGTGTAATCGGCTTAGAAATTGTTACTGTTGCATGAGCTGGCTTCATACGATTTCCATTCGCTTCAAACATCTTATATGTACCATCTAACGTTACAGGTAAAATTGCTACACCTGACTTTACTGCAAGATGAAAACTACCAGCCTTAAACTCTCCAACTTCGCCACCCTTACTTCTTGTCCCTTCTGGGAAAATTACGATAGAATGTCCATTCTTTAATAGCTCGATTCCATCTTTAATTGCTTTAAGAGATTGACGACGATCGCTACGATCCATAAATACACAATTCATAAGTTTCATCCAAGTTGGCACAACTGGGAACTTTTTAATTTCTGCTTTTGACACAAATCCAATTGGTTTATTTAAGTAACCTAGTAAAACAGGGATATCCATATTACTTTGGTGATTACTTACAACTAGTACCGGCTTGTCTTTCGGAACATTTTCAAGCCCTTTCACTTCTACTGTCCCTCCAGCTACACGTACCATTTTCTTACCAAACCAATTTGTCGTTTTGTACACAGCATTATCTTTTTCTTTTGGCGCCATCGTATTTACTTGTCTTTTAAGACGCCACATTCTCGGTGTAATCGCAATTACGATTAAAATTAAATAAAAGATTTTAAAAAACGTTTGAATCATACAGAACCCCCACCTATTATCATTCCGACCTTCATTATACTAGACAAACGAAGGAAAAAGAAGAAAAAAAGTCCAAACATCAAGTGTTTGGACTTTTTAAGGCATTCTATATTAGAAACGTTTTGCTAATTCACGAGCATTAGCAATTGCTGCTTCTTTAATTTCTTGTGCTTTTTCAGGGTTTGCATTCATACCTTCAACTGCAATATATTCAGTTTCATTTACTCCGACAAATCCTAATACAGTTTTTAAGTGATTACGACCGAAGTCTACAGCTGCGTATGCTCCTTCAGAATATACGCCACCTGTTGCTTGAATGTGAAGTGCTTTTTTACCTTCTAATAAGCCAACTGGACCATTTTCAGTATATTTGAATGTTTTACCTGCGATTGCTACGTTATCTAAGTATGCTTTTAATACTGGTGGATAGCTAAAGTTCCACATTGGAGTTACGAATACATAACGATCTGCATGCATAAATGTTTCTAAGTTTGTGTTCATTGCTGCTACTTTTTGTTGTTGAACTTCAGTTAAAGTTTCAAAGCCTTCACCTGCTGCAAATTTACCCCAAGCACCAAATACATCTGCATCGATTGCTGGTACAGTAGTATTGAATAGATCAATTGTTACAACTTCGTCTTGTGGATGCTCGTTTTTATAAGCCTCGATGAAAGCTTCCCCTACTGCCATTCCGAAAGAACCTTCTGCTGAATTTGGATTTGCTGTGATAAATAGTACTTTTGTCATTGTATTCTCTCCCTTTTTTCTCTTTATCTTTAATTCAAGATTTATTTTTCGAAAGTTAATAACTTACCTTATGTAAGTATAATACAAAAAGTTTTAATTAATGTCAATAAAAAATAGCTGCTTTTTTTTCGTAAGTTAATGATTTATTTTGTTTCTTTAAAATTTAGTATACAGA
>NZ_QPEL01000278.1:0-2326 GCF_008368965.1 Bacillus sp. AY2-1
TAGCTGTTACTTTTAAATATCCTTTATTTCCTTGAATTGCTTCAATACCATTTTTAACAACATTCATAATAGCTTGCTTCAACTTTGTCTTATCACCAATCGTATAAAGACTTTCTGAAATTTCAACTTGTAAATATACACCTTGCATCGCTGCAAATGACGACATGAGAGTGGTCATTTCTATTAATTGGGCTGATAAACAAATGTGTTCTTTTTTCTCAATTTGCGGCCTTGCTAAATTCAAGTAATCTTTTGTTCCGCCCGATCCAATTCAGCTAATATATTACTTATACTGATAAACAAATGTGTTCTTTTTTCTCAATTTGCGGCCTTGCTAAATTCAAGTAATCTGAAATAATTTGTTCCGCCCGATCCAATTCAGCTAATACGAGACGCATATAATCCTTATTCTTCACATCTTCCGTACTTTCTAACAATTGGATAAATCCACGAACAACAGTAAGTGGATTTCGAACTTCATGTGCCACACTTGCTGCTAACTCACTTACAATATTAAGCTTTTCTGATTTTTGCATCTCTGTACGTAGCAATGCATTTTCGTTTAAATATTCAGTTAAATACACCTGAAATACCATTGTCATGACCATGATAAGCGAGGCAAATATAAATCCGCTATATATTTGCGAAATATACGGTGTAAATCCTGTTTCCAAAAGAACATTAATCATGCCTAATACTAAAGAAACAAGCACATAAAATGATGAAATCATAAATGCTAAAATTAATTTCTTATCCCTTGAAAAAAGAGACCATTTCTTTGATAAAAACAGCGGAACTATCAATAGAAATATTACTTCTAAAACTGGAAGAAAGCTCATTCCCTTTAGTAACCATTCATATGCAACAAAAATAACCGCTGGGATTAAACCAACAATCCCACCATATAAAAAACCACTGACAATTGGAATGGGGTGAAAGTTATACCCACACACATTGCCAAAACAAATAGAGTATGTCATGGAGAGAACGAGCGTAACGCTAGATAAAAACATAATAAAGTAACGATTTGGCTTCGGAGGCATTTCTTGATAGCGATTTAAACGAATCGCTTCATATAAAAATAGTGGCAAAATTATGATGGCAATTTGAATCAATAAATCACGGATAAGCTCCATAACCTCTCATCCCCTATATGTATTTTGATATGATTATATCATTTTATAGGTGTATTTGTTTTAAAATTTTGATTTTTCTTAACATATTTGTTAATTCTTTGTTAACAACTCATCATAATTGTTACAGATTTTCGAAATGATTGTAAACCCTGTACCAAATTTCCTTCGTGCAGTATACAATGAATACGGATTACAAAGAAAATATAAAAATACTTTTTTAGACGGACAACTATAGCAAAATACAGCATATAATCCATACTATCTATGTTTACAAATAAGTGATCATTACTTTAGTAGGAGGAAGATAAATATGGCGGGTACTACGCTTGTTTTAAAAGAAGAAAATTTGGTTGTTCTAGAAAATGTTGAAAAATCAGTATATGAAGAATTACAGCATAAAGCAGGAGATGAAAATTGCACATGTGCTGTGAACGAATCAGTTGTTCACCTTGGCAAGGTATCCTCTGTACTCTGGAATGAAGATGAAATAGATTGGGAATACGGATATTAAAAAGTCGCTTATAGCGGCTTTTTTCTCTTTTCTCTCTCTTTCTAAATTACATATACAAAGCGCGATCATAGAAAATATGATAAAATGAACTTAATTTTCAAACGGAAGAAAGGGAGATACAATGGAACAATTCATTAACCCTAGAGTGAAGGACATCCAAATTTCTGGAATCCGTCAATTCTCTAACATGATTCAAAACTATGATAATTTGATTTCTTTAACAATCGGACAACCCGATTTCCCTACACCTTCTCTCGTAAAAGAAGCTGCAAAACGGGCTATTACAGAAAACTATACAAGCTATACACATAACGCTGGTTTACTAGAATTACGCAAGGCAGCTTGTAACTTCGTAAAAGATAACTACGATTTACACTACTCACCTGAAAACGAAACCATCGTTACAATCGGTGCTAGCGAAGCAATTGATGTTACATTTCGAACGATTTTAGAGCCAGGAACAGAAGTAATTTTACCTGCTCCTATTTATCCAGGTTACGAACCTATTATTCGATTATGCGGTGCAACACCTATTTTTGTAGATGTTCGTAAAACTGGATTCCGTTTAACAGCTGAAGCGCTTAAAAATGCTATTACAGAAAAAACAAGATGTATCGTACTACCGTATCCTTCTAACCCGACCGGTGTAACTTTATCAACAGAAGAACTAAAAGATATT
>NZ_QPEL01000279.1:0-1656 GCF_008368965.1 Bacillus sp. AY2-1
ATAATCATTTGTATGTATGTACGTTTACTCACACACATACAAATGATTTATAAAGCCACAATTAAGTGAAAACATCTTTTCCGTTACGATAACATCATAGCCATATCTTCTGCTGCATTTGTAATTAGTTTTAAACCAAATGTTTCTTGTAATACATCAAGCACGCCAGCTGAAATAAATTCAGGAGCCTTTGGACCGATGCGAATATCTTGAATCCCAAGACTAAATAGCCCTAGTAAAATGGCAACCGCTTTTTGTTCAAACCATGATAGGACAATACTTACTGGCAATTCATTCACTTCACATTGAAAAGCATCAGCTAAAGCAGCCGCTATTTTCACTGTAGAAATTGAATTATTGCACTGTCCTAAATCAATGTAACGCGGAATTTCCGTACCAGGTACAACACCGTAATCCACATCATTAAAGCGGAATTTCCCGCAAGAAGTTGTTAAAATAACCGTTTCTGGCGGAAGTGACGTTGCTAATTCACGATAATATTCTCCGCCTTTTCCCGGTGCATCACAACCGGCGATAACAAAGAAACGCTTTATTTTCCCTTTTTTTACTGCGTCAATAATTTCTGGAGCTAATGATAATACTGTATTATGATGAAACCCTGTCACTAACTGTTCATCCGACTCCATATGTACTTCTGGAAGTTCTAGCGTTTTTTGAATTAACGTTGTAAAATCATCATTTTCAATTTTTTGTACACCTTCTAAACCTGCAATGTCATATGAAAAGAATCGATCAGAGTACGAGCCTTTAATTGGCATAACACAGTTCGTTGTAGCTAATATGGCACCAGTAAATTTTTCAAAAAGGCGTCTTTGATCATACCATGCCTTACCGATGTTTCCTTTTAAATGTTTATATTTTTTCAGCTGCGGGTATCCGTGTGCTGGTAGCATTTCAGAATGCGTATAAATATTAATGTCTTTTCCTTCTGTTTGCTTTAATAGTTCTTCTAATGCAAATAAATTATGGCCCGTAACTACAATTGCTTTACCTTCTACACGATTTTGTGTAATTTGTACAGGTTCTGGCACACCAAAATGATTCGTATGTGCCTCATCCAATAACTCCATCACCCGTAAAGCTGATTTCCCAACTTTCATAGCCATATCAATATGCTCTTGTTCGTTAAAATTAGAATTTGTTAATGTCATATATAAAGCTTCTTGTGTTGTAGCATCTACAAATGCATCCGTATACCCTAGCTGAGCAGCATGTGTGCGATAAGCTGCAATTCCTTTTAGCCCAAACACAATCGTATCTTGTAAACTCGCAATCGTTTCATTCTTACCACAAACACCCATCACTTTACATCCGCCTGTTGGCGTTTGTTCACATTGATAACAAAACATATCATCCCACCCTCTCCCAATCATTCATTACACCTTAAGCATAATACCCATTGAAAAAAAGTGATGTGATATCAATCACAATAATATATAAAGATTTGTGACAGTTCATATTGTTGACATAATATTTTTATTGACACTAAAAAATGTACATTAGTGTGCACACATCTTTCGATACTTTTAAATAGCTAAATAATTAATTTGGAGAAATATATACAACGAAAATTTTTTGAATCCTTATACAAATAGTTGCAATTCATCACATATGAAAATAGACATACAAAAACGC